>SKXG01000352.1 GCA_007128525.1 Pseudomonadales bacterium
ACTGCTGCTGGTGCTTTGTCTGCCGCTGGCCTGGTGGCTGGCTCACACCACGCGCCGAATTAAAGTTGTCTGCGAAGCCATCGTCGCTCTGCCACTGGTGCTGCCGCCAACAGTCATCGGCTTCTATCTGCTCATCCTGCTTGGGCCGCGTGGCGCCGTTGGCAGCTTTCTGGATGACATCGGCATCGGCCACCTCGCTTTTACCTTTACCGGCCTTGTGATCGGTTCCATGATCTACTCGCTGCCGTTCGCCGTGCAGCCGCTGCAGAATGCCTTTCAGAGTCTGGGCGCGCGCCCGCTGGAGTCTGCCGCGACGCTGCGGGCTGGACCGGTAGACCGGTTTCTGACGGTGGTAGTGCCGTTATCTGGCCGTGGCTTCTTGACGGCGGCCGTCCTGTCCTTCGCCCACACTCTCGGTGAATTCGGTGTGCTGCTGATGATCGGTGGCAGTATTCCAGGGGAGACTCAAGTCGCGTCAATTGCGATCTATAACCATGTCGAAGCGATGGACTATGCCGCCGCGCACAGCCTGTCACTGGTGCTGATGGTGTTGGCTTTTGTGCTGCTGGTGACGGTCTACGCCCTGAACAAGCGCTTCCGGGTGATGGGCGTGGCGCAATGACTGTTGAGCTGCGCTTTCATCTGCCGCGCAGCAGCGGCTTTGTTCTGGACATGAACCTGAGCCTGCCTGGCGACGGCACCACAGCGCTGTTCGGTCGCTCCGGCTGTGGCAAGACTACGCTGCTGCGTTGTCTGGCCGGACTGGAGCCGGTTGATGACGGCTTCCTGCAGGTCAATGGTGAGCGCTGGCAAGAGGGGCGCCGAGGCCGGCCCACGTATCGACGCGGCGTCGGTTACGTGTTTCAGGAAGCCAGCCTGTTTCCGCACCTGACGGTCGATGGCAATCTGAACTTTGGCTATCGACGCACGCCCGAATCGGAGCGTCGCATTCACTTTGATGATGCTGTCGACTGGCTTGGATTGGAATCCCTGCTCGATCGGTATCCGGCGCAGCTCTCTGGTGGTCAGCGGCAACGGGTCGCTGTGGCGCGAGCTGTGCTGACCAGCCCGAAATTGCTGTTGATGGACGAGCCGTTGGCCTCTCTCGATGTGGTGAGCAAGGCCAGTATCCTGCCGTATCTTGAACAGCTGGCGTCGCGGTTGTCGATACCCATGATATACGTCAGTCACGCGATCGAAGAGGTCGCCCAGCTGGCCGACCATATGGTTGTCATGGAGGACGGCCGCTGCATTGCCGACGGACCACTGCAGGAGACCCTGACCCGGGTCGATCTGCCGCTGGCCCATGCCGAGAACGCCGTCGCTTTGCTCAAAGGGCGTGTGGTTGGGTACGACGCACACTATCACCTGGCGACACTGGAAGTGGGTAGTGCCCGGCTGCAAGTGCCCTCGGCAACTGCCCCTCAGAAAAACTGGTTTCGCGTTCGGGTCGCAGCTCGTGATGTGATGCTGTCCAAAACGCGGCCGCAGGACATCAGTGCGCTGAATGCCGTTGAGGCAACCGTGACAGAGATTTCCGCGGAAGCGCACCCGGCGTTCAGCATTGTGCGCCTGCTGTTGGACGATCAGCCGTTGTTGTCCCGCGTAACACGAAGTGCTGTATACCAGCTGCAGCTGCAGCCGGGCGATAGTGTTTATTGCTTGTTCAAGAGCGTGAGCCTGGTGTGAGGCCTTGCTACCGCAGCCCTTCGAACAGGGCTCTGTCGGTAAAGATGAAGGCACTGACAGCCAGTGCTATGAAGAGGGCCGTCGCAAGTGCTGCCATGATCAGCCCGAGGAGAAGCACTATACCGTCACGCTGCAACAGCGCCGCAGCCAGCAGGGTGACGCTGATGGCGGCAAACCACTGCGCGATTGGCGCTGGCACGATGACCAGCACGGCCATCGACACACACACCAGCCCGATCACGAACTCATCGCGACCGGCTGGGAACGGCCAGTAGCGCGGCTTGATCCACTTTTCAAGCCAGAACAGACGTGGCACCACCTGACGCCGCAACGCACGCTTGTGTGTCTCGTGGATCTCCACGGCCAGAAGTCGTTTCGGCAGCCAGGCACGCTGACGCTTCAGCATCCTCTGCCAGGCCAACATCAGTACCGGCGGACCGGAGATCAGCGAGGCGCCTGGTGGCAGCGGCAGCATGTTGAAAGCACCGAACAGCAGCAGCAGCGCGGCCAGCCCCCGGTCTGCCAGGACTTCAAGCAGGCGTCTGACTTCGCTGGGTACCGGCTCGAAAGCTGCGAAGTGCAGCAGTACGTGTGACAGCGGACGCTGGTTTGGAAAGATGCGCAGGGTTTTGCGTCGGCTGCGCCGTGGCTGCTCAGCTGGCACCTGCTTATCTTCGGATGTCGTCATCAGTGGTTGGCTAGTCCATCACCCGCGGGTCAATGCGCCCAGGGTCGGTGCGCGCAGGGTCAGTGCGCCCAGGGTCAGTGCGCCCAGGGTACAGGTGTCGTCGCGTGTTTGCTGGTGGTTGATCTGACAGTTTCAGTGCGCTTGGTCAGAGGCTATGGACAGCATTATAGGCAGGCGCGGCTGTGCCGCATAGAGCGCCAGCTACCACGTTGGCGGATGCTGGATGCTTCTGAGGTTGCGGATGTGGCGTGCGCCGGTTCAGGAGCCGTCGGTGTCCGGAAGCCGGTGCGCGACGCCACGGTGGCAGTCGATGCAGGTTCGGCCTGTGGCCTCAAGATAGTCGGATGAGTGCCGGCGGCGCGCCTGACGGTCCTGGACAGACAGGTCCATGGCTTCATATGTGTGGCAGCTTCGACACTCGCGGGAGTCTGTTGTCTGCATTCGGTCCCAGACTCTTTGCGCCATGACTTCCCGGTGAGCATTGAACTTCTCTTCCGTGTTGATCTTCCCTCGAATGTGATTGGGAACCTCGACAAAGGTCGCTTTGATTTTAGCGGCCATTTTGGGAACGAAGGGTTCTGGAACATGACAGTCTTTGCACTCGGCTCTGATACCGGCGCGATTCTGATAGTGCCAGCTCTCCTGGTACTCAGTGTACGCGTAAGCTTCCATGG
>SKXG01000009.1 GCA_007128525.1 Pseudomonadales bacterium
CAGTCCGCGCCCTGCGGGGCTTTCAGGCTGGCCCGCACTCTTCGTTGCGCTTTCTCGACATAGCACCACTATGCCTTCGAAACCGCGCCTCGATTGCGGACCAGCCTGAAAGCCAGAGGGCACAAGGAGTTGTTCAGAGGTACCCTAGCTTGCAGCAACCCTCCGCCGTTGCAAAGCCAGCGCAGAAGTAACGGCCAGCGTCAGTAACGCAAAGGGCAGGGCGCTGAGGTTCAGGCCCTGCCACGCGATCTGGTGCAACAGGACGCCTGCGAGCAGTGAGCTCAGTGCGACCATCGAGAATATGATCAGATCATTGATACCTTGCACCTTGCCACGCTCTTCTACGGTGTGAGTCTCTGTCAGCAGGGTGGTGCCGCCGACGAACAGAAAGTTCCAGGCTACGCCGAGCAGGAGCAGCGCCATCAGGTAGTGGCTGAAGCTTTCGCCCGACAGGGCTGTGCCAAGCGCGCCGACCAGCAGCAGGCCACCGGCCAGCAGAATATTCAGTACCCCATAGCGGGAGATCAGCCAGCCGGTTACGAATGACGGCGCGAACATGCCCAGTACATGCCACTGCATCACCGTGGCGATCTGCAGCATGCTGAAACCGCTGTGCTGCATGGCAATCGGCGTCGCGGTCATGATCATGATCATCATCGCATAACCGACAGTGGCAGCGGTCAGCGCAACCAGAAAGGCGGGCTGCATCATGATCTGCGGGAGGGTCCTCTGGGCAGGCGCATCGGGCTCGGGCTCCCGGGATGGAGGTACCCGCAGCAGCGTGAGCAATATTCCGGCAACCAAGGCCAGCCCGGTCAGCATCACATAAGGCCCGGCCAGAGGCTGATTGGTCATCAGGCTTTGCGAGAAGCTGGCATTCCAGGGTCCGAGAAATGCGGCAATCACCCCACCCGCCATGACCAGCGAGATGGCAATGCTGCGAAAGCTCTCTCCTGCGCAGTCGGCCGCGGCAAAGCGATAGTACATGGCGAAGGCCTGGTACACGCCCAGCAGCAGATTGCCAAGACAGAACAGAGCAAAGCTGTCAGCAATAATGCCAACCGTTGCGACCGCTGCGCCCAGCATGCCGCCCCCGATGCTGCCAATCAAAAATCCCGCGCGCCGGCCGATTCGACGCATCAGCATGGAGGCGGGGAAGGTGCTGACCAGGGCACCGACCTGCATCATGGCAACGGGTAATGTGGCGAGTGCCGGCGTCTGCGCCAGTTGCTGGCCAACGACGCCACTCAACGTCATGACCGTGATGGCGGCAATCAGGTACAGGGCCTGATTGGCGGCCAATAGCGCAACATTGCGTCGCTCGCCAGGAAGGTGGTCAGCCACAGCGCCTCAGATTCGTGCCTGGTTATCCTGCCAGTATCTGTCCTTGAGCAGGCGCTTGTACAGCTTGCCGGTGGGATGCCGTGGTAATTCGACCTCGAAGTCAACGGACTTTGGACACTTGATGGCCGAAAGCTGGCTGCGGCAATAGTCGATCAGTTCCTGTGCCAGTGCATCACCGGCATCGTTCATGTCTTTTGGCTGAACCACGGCCTTGACCTGCTCACCGAAATCCTCATCGGGAATGCCAAAGACGGCAACGTCCATGACCTTCGGATGTGTGATCAGTACGTTCTCCGCTTCCTGTGGGTAGATGTTTACGCCGCCACTGATGATCATAAAGTGCTTGCGGTCGGTCAGGTACAGATATCCGTCTTCGTCGAGATAGCCGACGTCACCCAACGTGGTCCAGCCTTTGGGGTGGCGTGAGGCGTGCGTTTTGTCATCGTCCTTGTGGTACTCGAACTGGCCGCCGCCGGCAAAATAAACGGTGCCGATCTCGCCAACAGGCAGTTCCTCACCGTTGTCATCGCAGATGTGAATTTCACAACCCAGTGGCTTGCCGACCGAGCCTTTGTGCTGCAGCCACTCCTCGGAGTTGAGCTGGACGAAACCGTTACCTTCGGTGCCGGCATAGTATTCGTAGAGTACCGGTCCCCACCAGCCGATCATCTGCTCCTTGACCGGAATGGGGCAGGGCGCGGCTGCATGGATTGCGCATTGCATGCTGGAGACATCATAGCGGTTGCGCACTTCTTCAGGGAGTTTGAGCATGCGCACAAACATGGTCGGGACCCACTGGCTGTGGGTCACGCCATAACGTTCAATACAGGCCAGTGCCTTTTCGGGTTCAAAGTGCTCCATGACGATGACTGTAATACCGCTGCGCAGGCAGTTCAGTGTGAACGTCAGTGGTGCGGCGTGATACAGCGGAGCCGTGGACAGATAGACGGAGTCCTGGTTGGCACCATACAGGGCCTGCAGCAATGACTGGTTCGGATCCCGGTTATAGGGGAAACCTGACAATGGCTTTTTAACCCCTTTTGGATAGCCGGTAGTCCCTGACGAGTACAGCATGGCGCTGCCTTCCTGCTCATCAGCTATGGGTGTATCCGGCATGGCGCTGAGTGTAGCCTCCCAGGACTCAAAACCTTCGACCGTGCCATCGGTCATGAAGCGTTTTTCAACGATTGGCGTGCGCTCAAGCAACGGGACAACCCGTTCTGCCTGAGTATGCGACGTGATGAAAACCCGAGCCTCACAGTTGTTCAGGATGTATTCGATTTCGCCGGGCGTCAGGCGCCAGCTGATTGCCGTGTAGTAAAGGCCCGAACGTTGCGCTGCCAGGCAGATTTCCAGAAAGCGGGGATGATTCTCGAGCAACAGCGCAATGTGATCGCCCGGCATCAGGCCCAGGCTGCGAAACAGCTGCGCGCCTTGATTGGCGGCCCGTTCGAGCTGGTCGTGTGTGATTCGTTCGCCGGAGTCAGCCATGATGTAGGCTGTTTTGTCTTCTGGTAGGACGTTGGCTGGCGTCGTCATTGTGGCCTCCCCTGTAAGCCGCTTATTGGACTGGCGCGCTGGCAGGGCCGAGCCCGTGAACCGCTGTGCGCCACACTGGTAGAATTTGTACGGGAACTCACGGAGCAGGGCAATGGCAGACGACGCAGGGTCCGGAAATCCAGAGGATGCCGTAATGGCGCTGCTGGA
>SKXG01000091.1 GCA_007128525.1 Pseudomonadales bacterium
CTGCTGCGCACCAACCCAGACTTCAGGCATCCTGGGCTCGGACTCAGGTGGCAACTCACGAACTTGAATCAAACCAGCCATGGTCAACCTCGCTGCCTGACGATCTGATACCGCCGAGATACGTACTGTACCGGAACGCTCCAGACGTGAACCAGGCGAGTAAAGGGGAATAGCAGGAAAATCGTGATACCGATAAAGATGTGCAGCTTGTAGATCCAGTGCACATCCAACAGATAATCCGCTGCACCAACCTGGAAGGTAAAGATGCCCTGCGCCCAGGCGGAGAACTTCACCATCTCACTGCCGTCGAGGTGATCCATGGTTGGCCAAATCGTCAGCAGACCCAACGCAACCTGTACCAGCAGCAGCGCGATGATGAATACTTCCGCAAAGGAGCTTGTGGCCCGCACACGCGGATCCGTCAGGCGCCGCAACAGCAGCGCAAAGGCACCGATAAAGCACATGACACCGGCGATGCCCCCAATGACAATGGCCAGGACCTGCTTGGTACCTGCGCTCATGACGGGCTCGTACAGCCATGTCGGCGTCAACAGGCCAATGAGGTGACCAAAGAAGATAATCAGGATGCCAATGTGAAACAGATTGCTGGCCATGCGCATCCCGCTGCGATTGAGCATCTGGCTGGATCCGGCTTTCCAGGTGAATTGCGCCTGGTCGTAGCGCAGCCAGCTGCCGATGAAGAACACCGCGGCCGCAATAAACGGATAGATTCCGAATGCCAGGGTATTGAAATAGTTCATCTCAGTGCTCCTTGCGTCGCAGCCTTGCTGCCGACATCCGTAGATAACTTGACCGGTTGAACCTGGGACATCTGGTGGCGGCGCTGCACAACCATGCCTTCTACCTGACGCGCCGGACTGACGGCACCGCAGGATTCACCCTGATCATCGAGGAACCGCACCATCTCCTCTTCCCAGACCGCATCGAGCGCTTCCGGGGTGTCATCCCGCGCCTCCGCCGCCACCTGCACTGCCAGTTCCTGTCGGTCCAGCTCGGCACTGGCACCGCTAATGGACAACAGGACATCAAACAGAACCTGATAATGGCTCTCGCGCTGGCCGAGCCGCTCGGCGAGCAGCGCGAGAATGTGGGTAATGCCGGACAGCCAGTTCAGCACTTCATCAGGCTCCCGGGTGCTCAGGTATTCCAAAAACAGCGGCAGATAATCCGGCAGTTCCCGAGCGTCCAGGATCAGGCCCGCCGATTCATACTCCGCCATCAGGTCGACCATGGCCTGACCGCGATCGCGAGACTCGCCGTGCACGTGCTCGAACAGCAGCAGTGACAGTGCTCGCCCACGATCAAACAGGCCAACATAGATTTCCTGTGCATCCAGCAGTGGCATCCCGCACAGCTCACGGATCAGGCCCTGCAGCGCTTTACGGTCAGTCGCACCGAGATCCGGTGAAGCATTGACGGCCTGCAACAGCTCGTCCTGCGCTGATTGCAACTCAGTCACCGGATAATCCAGCAGTCGCGCAATGACTCTGAGTATCTCCATCATGCACCTCCGCCCTGGTTTGGCTCGTAGCGATTCACGGCCGGTCGGCCGGTGTCCGGATCCATGCCTGGACCAGCCTGCATCTCGCGCACTTTGTCGACCATGGTGTAGGTCTGCGGGCGACCGCCAAACATGTCGAACTTGCTTTCACCACCACTGCAGCCATTGCCAAAGCTGAAGCCGCAGCCGTTGCGTTCCGGGAAGGCATCTCGCGCCAGCTCACGATGCGTAGTTGGAATAACGAAACGGTCTTCGTAGTCGGCAATGGCAAGGTAGCGGTACATCTCCTGTACTTGGGCTTCGGTCAACCCCACCTCTTCCAGTGCCCGCAGGTCCTGGACACCGTCAACGGTTTCGGCACGCTTATACAGCCGCATCGCCAGCATGCGCCGAAGTGCCCGTAACACAGGCGCCTCGTCGCCAGCGGTCAGCAGGTTGGCCAGATAGCGCAGGGGAATGCGCAGACTTTCGATGTCCGGCAGCACGCCCTTGTGACCGAGCTTGCCGGCATCGGCAGCAGACTGAATCGGCGACAGCGGCGGCACGTACCAGACCATAGGCAGCGTCCGGTATTCCGGGTGCAGTGGTAAGGCCAGTTTCCAGTCTACGGCCATCTTGTAGACGGGTGACCGCTGCGCCGCGGCAATGACGTTGTCTGGAATGCCATCGGCCTTGGCCTGCGCAATGATCGCGGGATCATTCGGGTCGAGGAAGATCTCGAGCTGCTTCTCGTACAGGTTCTGTTCGTTCGGATCCGATGCCACCTCCTCGATCCGATCAGCGTCATACAGCAGCACGCCCAGATAGCGGATACGCCCAACGCAGGTCTCGGAGCACACGGTAGGCTCTCCGTTTTCAATGCGCGGATAGCAGAAGATGCACTTTTCGGACTTGCCAGTCTTCCAGTTGTAGTAGATCTTTTTGTACGGGCACCCGGATACGCACATCCGCCAGCCACGGCACTTGTCCTGGTCGATCAGAACGATGCCGTCTTCGTCGCGCTTGTAGATTGCACCGCTCGGACAAGACGCCACACAGGACGGGTTCAGGCAGTGCTCACAGAGCCTGGGCAGGTACATCATGAAGGTGTTTTCAAACTGGCCGTAGATGTCGGCCTGAACCTGGTCGAAGTTCTTGTCCTTACGCCGCTTCGCAAACTCGGTACCAAGGATCTCTTCCCAGTTTGGACCCCACTCGATCTTCTGCATCCGCTCACCGGATATTACCGAGCGAGGTCGCGCAACCGGCTGGTGCTGGCCGGCAGGGGCATTGTGCAGATGCTGGTAATCATAGTCCCAGGGTTCATAGTAGTCGTCGATCTCCGGCAGGTCCGGGTTGGCGAAGATATTCGCCAGCACCCGGAAGCGGCCGCCGATCCGCGGCTCGATACGGCCGTCTCCACGACGTATCCAACCACCACGCCACTTATCCTGGTTCTCCCACTCCTTCGGATAACCAATGCCGGGTTTGGTCTCAACGTTGTTGAACCACGCATACTCCATGCCTTCGCGTGAGGTCCAGACGTTCTTGCAGGTTATCGAACAAGTATGGCAACCAATGCACTTGTCCAGATTCAGGACCTTGCCGATTTGTGCCCTGATCTTCATGAACGCACCTCCTTTGCAGCTGGCTGCGTAGTGTCATTGCCTTCACCATCGAGCCAGTCGACGTTCTTCATCTTGCGTACGATGACAAACTCGTCCCGGTTCGAGCCGACGGTGCCGTAATAGTTGAAGCCGTATGCCTGATGTGCATAGCCACCGATCATGTGGGTGGGCTTGGGGCAAACCCGGGTCACGGAATTGTGGATGCCACCGCGGGTACCGGTGATCTCGGAACCCGGCACGTTCACATTGCGCTCCTGAGCGTGGTACATCATTACCATGCCCTCCCGGACCCGCTGGCTGACGACCGCCCGCGCCGCAATGGCACCGTTGGCGTTGTACAGCTCGATCCAGTCATTGTCCTCAATGCCAATCGAGCGCGCGTCCACCTCGCTGATCCAGACGATCGGGCCACCCCGTGACAGCGTCAGCATCAGCAGGTTGTCGCTGTATGTGGAGTGGATGCCCCACTTCTGGTGTGGCGTGATCCAGTTCAATGCCTTTTCAGGATTGCCGTTGGAACGGACCTCCAGCATGGAATGCACAGTCTTGGTGTTGATCGGCGGCCGGTACACCAGCAGCGACTCACCAAAATCCCTCATCCACTGGTGATCCTGATAGAACTGCTGCCGACCGGTCAGGGTGCGCCAGGGAATCAGCTCATGCACATTGGTATATCCGGCGTTGTACGAGACGTGCTCGTCTTCCAGCCCCGACCAAGTCGGACTGGAAATGATCTTGCGTGGCTGTGCAACCACATCGCGGAAGCGGATCTTTTCGTCCTCTTTGGGTTTGGCGAGATGCGTGTGATCCAGGCCGGTATTCTCCGACAGCGCCTGCCAGGCCTTCACCGCAACATGGCCGTTGGTCTCCGGCGCCAGCGACAGAATGACCTCGCAAGCGTCGATGGCCGACTCAATCCGCGGCCGTCCAGCTGACGTGCCTTCCAGCTGCAACTTGTTGAGCTTGCCGAGCAGTTCAACCTCTTCGTCCGTGTTCCAGTTGATACCCTTGCCGCCATTGCCAAGCTTCTCCATCAGCGGCCCGAGCGCTGTAAAGCGGGCATAAGTCGCCGGATAGTCGCGCTCAACTGCAACCAGGCTCGGCGCAGTCTTGCCTGGAATCAGGTCGCACTGACCCTTCTTCCAGTCTTTGACGCCAAGCGGCTGGGCCAGCTCTGCAGGTGCGTCATGCAGCAGCGGCAAGGTGACCACATCGGTCTCCTGACCCAGGTGGCCAACACAGACCTTCGAGAAGGCCTGCGCAATGCCCTTGTAGATATCCCAGTCGCTGCGCGACTCCCAGGCCGGATCCGTCGCCGCGGTCAGCGGGTGGATGAACGGATGCATATCGGACGTGTTCAGATCGTCCTTCTCATACCAGGTCGCCGTTGGCAGGACGATGTCTGAATACAGGCAAGTGGTGGACATGCGGAAGTCCAGCGTCACCAGCAGATCGAGCTTGCCTTCCGGCGCTTCGTCTTGCCAGCGCACCTCCTCCGGCTTGGGGCCATCTTCATGACCCAGGTCCTGCCCCTGAATACCGTGGCGCGTTCCTAGCAGGTACTTGAGCATGTACTCATGGCCCTTGCCCGACGAACCGAGCAGGTTTGAACGCCAGATAAAAAGGTTGCGCGGGAAGTTCTGCGGGTCATCCGGATCTTCGGCGGCAAAGGCGATTTCACCGCTCTTCAGCGCTTCGGTCAGATACTCCGCCGGCGTCTTGCCCGCTTCCTTGGCTTTTGCAGCGATGCTCAGCGGATTGACATTGAGCTGGGGCGCCGATGGCAGCCAGCCCATGCGCTCTGCCCGAACGTTGTAATCGATCAGGCTGCCGGTGTATTGGCTGCGGTCTGCCAGCGGCGACAGGATCTCTTCGACCTCAAGCTTCTCGTAACGCCATTGATCGGAGTGCGCGTAGAAGAATGATGTCGAGTTCATCTGCCGCGGTGGCCGCGACCAGTCCAGCCCGAACGCCAGTGGCAGCCAGCCTGTCTGTGGCCGCAATTTCTCCTGGCCCACGTAATGTGCCCAGCCGCCGCCGCTCTGGCCGACGCAGCCACACAGGATCAGCATGTTGATCAGGCCGCGATAGTTCATATCCATGTGGTACCAGTGGTTCATACCGGCACCAACGATGATCATGGCCTTGCCTTTGGTCTTGTCGGCCGTATCGGCAAACTCGCGTGCAATCCGGATAACCGTTTCCTGCGGTACACCGGTGATGGCTTCCTGCCAGGCTGGCGTATAGGGCGCAATCTGGTCGTATTCGGTTGCACCGTCATCAGCGCCCAGACCGCGGTTGATGCCGTAGTTGGCGACCATCAGGTCGAACACGGTAACCACCCGGCCACTGCTGCCGTCCGCAAGCTGTACCTTCTTCGACGGCAGCTTATGCTGCAGCACGTCCTTCACCGGCACACTCGGGAAATGCTGATGTTCGATGCCACCAAAGTACGGGAAGCAGACGCTGACGGTTTCATCATTGGCGTCAATCAGCGACAGCGCCAGCTTCACATCACGCTGCTCCTCACCGCTCTTCTGCTGAATGTTCCACTTGCCCTTCTGGCCCCAGCGATAGCCGATCGACCCATTGGGGGCAACCAGCTCTCCGGAACCTTCGTCAACAGCAATGGTTTTCCATTCCGGGTTGTTTTCCTCACCCAGCGCGCCGTTGAGGTCGCTGGCTCGCAGGAATCGTCCGGGCACATAAGATCCGTCATCGCGCTGATCGAGCTTGACGAGATAGGGCATGTCGGAATAGCGACGAACATAGTCCGTGAAGTAGGGGCTCGGGTTGTCGAGGTGAAATTCCTTGAGAATGACGTGACCGAAAGCCATGGCCAATGCGGCATCGGTGCCCTGTTTCGGCGCAATCCACTGATCCGACAGCTTGGACACTTCCGCGTAGTCTGGCGTGATCGCCACCGTCTTGGTGCCCTTGTAGCGCACTTCGGTAAAGAAGTGGGCGTCCGGCGAACGGGTCTGCGGCACATTGGAGCCCCAGGCGATGATATAGCTTGAGTTGTACCAGTCGGCAGATTCCGGGACGTCGGTCTGCTCGCCCCAGGTCATTGGTGACGCTGGCGGCAGGTCGCAGTACCAGTCGTAGAAACTCATGCATACACCACCGATCAGTGACAGATATCGGCTACCGGCGGCATAGGACGCCATCGACATGGCCGGAATCGGGGAGAACCCGATGACCCGGTCCGGGCCATAGGTTTTGGCCGTGTACACATTTGAAGCAGCAATCAGTTCATTGAGTTCATCCCAGCTCGAGCGAACAAAGCCGCCCATGCCACGCTGCGACTTGTACTGCTTCGCCTTGGCAGGATCTTCAACAATGGATGCCCAAGCCGTCACAGGATCGCCATGCTCGGCACGTGCTGCGCGCCACAAGGCCAGCAGCGGCCGCCGCGCCAGCGGAAACTTGAGCCGGTTGGCGCTGTACATGTACCAGGAATAGCTCGCTCCGCGCGGACAGCCGCGCGGCTCATGGTTGGGCAGATCGGCTCGGGTGCGAGGGTAATCCGTCTGCTGGGTTTCCCAGGTCACCAGGCCGTTCTTGACGTAGATCTTCCAACTACAGGAGCCGGTGCAGTTTACGCCGTGTGTGGATCGCACGATGCGGTCGTGCTGCCAGCGCTGACGATAGCCGTCCTCCCACTGACGACTTTCGTCCGTGGTGGTGCCATGGCCATTGGCGAAAGGCACGCGCTGTCGGCGGAAATAGCTAAGCCGGTCGAGAAAGTGACTCATGTCGGTCTCCAGCATGCGGGATGCGTTGCCAGTTGGTGCGCATCCGTTGATTGAGTGCTGGACCGATTGTGCGCAAAAGAACAGGCCCTGGGAGCCAGGTTACCTCCAGATAACCCCGCTCTACCCCGAAGGTAATAGCCTCTGATCGTGGGACCGCGGCAAGGCAAAAGCGATGCCCAGATCAGATTCGCTCATCAGCCGCTATTTTTGCTATATTCTTAATACATCTTTAAATGGTTAAGCTGCCCGCACCGCCTCAGACCGCCAGGCGAATCACCATGACGCCAGACAAGCCTGTCCGACCACCATTTGCCAACGCCTGGTTTTTCCCCGCTGCTCTGCTGTATGGCTTAGCAGTCATACCGCTTTGGGTATTGGGACTGTTGGGCTGGGTTTCCCCGCTGCCCGGCCTGCAGCAGCCCGCTGGTCATGCCCATGAAATGCTGTTCGGCTATGCAATGGCCGTCGTTGCCGGCTACTTGCTCGGGCCACAGCCGCTGCGCTTCACACTGATACTGCTCCTGGCCTGGATCACTGCCCGTATGTCTTTTCTGGTCTGGCCTGGAGGCTGGATAGCCCTGCTCTCGTCCGCGCTTTTCGCCGCAGGATTTGCAGTCAAGGCCGTACCCCGATTTGCCCGATCGGCCAAGAAGTGGCGCAATCGAATAGTTGCTCCCCTTGCAGCCACGCTGGCACTGCTTACTGCCGGCGCCGCTACAGTCCTGGGCCCACATCGTCTGCCGGCAGAGATTCAAAGCACGCTGCTGCTCGTCATGCTCACCCTGCTGGCTCTGCTGATGCTCTATATGGGTGGCCGCATCCTGGCGCCTGCCATAGCGGGGCACCTGCAGGCCAAGGGCCTGCCCATGCCGGCGCGCGTTCAACCTGCCCTGGAAGGTCTGGGCATGATCTGCCTGATCGCGGCGGCCATTCTCACCGCACTGCCCTGGTTCGGCCTGCAGAGTATTGCGGCGGTTCTGTTGGTTGTCGCCGGCATCACCCTGCTGGTGCGTTTGACCCGATGGCAGCTGTGGCACTGTGGCGATCGCCCGGACCTTTGGAGTGTCGCACTGGGTTATGGCTGGTTGGGCATCGGAGTGATTCTGCTTGGTCTGAGCGAACTGCCGACTCGGATTCCGGCCACCCTGGGCATACACACATTGACCATAGGCGCGTTGGGCGGACTGACGGTGACTGTCATGGCCCGCACCCGCTTGTTGTTCCGCTTTCGCAATGCCCGCCATTCCGCGTTGCCGGTGCTGGCGGCTTTGTCTTTGTCTGTTGCAGTGTTGTCGCGTGCGGCCGGGGTACTGTTGCCCGGATTGCCGCATGCCACCCAGACCTCTTTACTGGTAAGCGCCGTGGCCTGGAGCCTGGCGTTGGCCGCAACACTGATTGCCGTCATTTACACGCTGCCACCATTCCTAAAGCCGCAGGCCCAAAAGCCTCAGGTCAGGAAGCAGCAGGCGGCTCCTGTCTGATCATTCGAACGAACTCGTCCTGACGCGCCAATTGCAGACGGCGACGCCGCTCTTCGTGCCGCGCCCCAAAGAACATCAGAATCATACAGGCCGCCAGAAGGCCGTAGAGCAACATGAAGGCTGCACTGCGCACGCCGATGACATCATTCGCAATACCGAACAACACCGGCAGCACAAAGGCGGCCAGGCCGCCCATCGCGACAACCAGCCCACCGACCACGCCCATACGGTCCGGGTAATAGTTAAAGACCAGGCGCATGACGCTGCCCTTGCCGAATCCCATGGCCGTACCCATGATGAACAACAGCACCAGAAAAATCGGCAGCGGCATGTTCAGCTCCAGGTGCAGGTCTTGATCAATGCCATGAACAACCATGGATGTCGGTGGATAGGACAAAAAGAACAGGCATACCAGACTGGTCCAGAACACCAGCCAATTGACCTGGCGGGCGCCCCGAAAGTCAGCCAGCAGGCCGCCTGGAATCTGCATCAGCGCGCCAGGCAGGGTGAAGATCAAAGACAGAATAGCGGCCCGTTGCAGCGGCACCTGATAGTGGGCAGCCAGGTAGTCCGGCAACCACAGGGCCAGCGCCACGAAGGCACCGAAGACAAAGCTGTAGTAGATGCCAAAGCGCCAGACCTGAAAGCCGGCCAACACCGCCAATTGCATCTTCAGCGTCGGCGCCGGCTGCCGGCGTGGCCGCTGGTGGTGTTCCTCGTCTTCCCCAAACCACCAAAGCAACAGCGCAGCGAGCAGCAACAGAATCAGGTAGATCCAGGGCGCCAGGCGCCAACCGTAGGCCTGGTTGACCATCGGCACCAGCAGGTACGTCAGCCCGGCGCCAATCATGCCCGACCCATAAAGGCCCAACGCAAAACCTTCCCGATTGGGCGGACTCCAGGCTGCCACATAGGGCAGCCCCGCACCAAACAGTCCGGCAGCCAAACCCAGACCAGCCCCAGCAATCAGAAACTCAATATAATGCTGCGCAACACTGATCCAGATCAGGAACGGGCACAGCAGCAGCAGACAGCCGAGCATGACACGCCGACCACCCCAGCGCTCGGCAAGCACACCCAAAGGCAGGCAGGCCACCGCGCCAATCAGCATGGGCATGGCCAGCAGTACACCAAAAGCCGTCTCGGACAGGCCGAGCATATACTTGAGGTCTACACCAATCACCGCAAACAGCGTCCAGGCCGCAAACGCCAGCGTAAAGACCAGCAGCGCCAGCATCAGGGCAATGATGGCCTGCTGCGATCGGTAGTCTCCTGGCAGAGTGATCACAAGTCACCAGTGATTCGCGCATAGGCAATAACCTCGGAGTCTTCGCCGATCGAGTGCAAAGGTCAAAGACTCCGGGGAGATACCACCTCAGTGGTATTGCACCGTAAATCCTGCAAGGCAAGGTCCAGTCCGAGCTAAGTAGATTCAACAGGCGCGAAGTACAGCGGCCAGCAATACAATTGATGATATTGCTCAGGTCCGTACTTAATGGAGTCTTAATCTTGACCACAGGTCCATCCAACCAGGTGACCCAATGAAGCTGATGCGACGTTCTCTGGTGGCTCGCATCAGCGCTGCCATGATCGCGATCAGCCTGACTGCCTTGATCAGCATTGGGGCTTCCGTCTTCGTAGCGTACAGCACCAAGGGCGATGCCGCTGCACTGAACGTAGCCGGTTCGCTACGTATGCAAACCTACAAGATTGCCCTGGCGCTGCATCAACATCACCAGGCGCCGAACCAAGCCAGCGCTGCCGTCGTCCATGAGCAGCTCGAGAGCTTCGAACGACGCCTGCTTGGTCCAGCGTTGAGTCACGCGATCCCGCGAGCTACTGAACACGACCTGCGCCAACACTATCTGGATCTGCAGCTTGCCTGGCACGATGAGCTGAAGCCGCACCTTGAACAGGTCATTGAGCTTGGTGCCGAAGCCAACCTGGCCCACACGCAGTCTGAATTGGAATTTCAGGTCGCAAGAATTGAAACACTGGTAACGCTTCTTGAGCACAGCACCGAGTTCAAGATCAAGCTGCTCAGCCTAGTCCAGATGCTGTGTCTGGTTCTGATGGGTGCCGCCATTCTGGTCGCGCTGTTTGACATCAAACTGAACGTCGTCGAACCACTGAAGAAGCTTGTGGAGCTGGCAAAAGGTGCTGCGGGACGCGACTTCACCCATCGCGCCAACATGCATGGTGAAGACGAACTGAGTTTGCTCGGTCAGACATTCGACCGCATGGCCTCCGAGCTGTCGGCCAGCTATGCAAACCTCGAAGCACACGCGGCGCATAAAACTCGTGAACTCGAGCGCAGCCAACGTGCACTGCATCTCCTGCATCGAGCAACACGTACGCTGTATGACAACAGTGGCGACTTCTGCCGCAACACCGTACCGCTCCTTCAGCAACTCGAAGAACTGCTGGAGATCGGTCCGGTGAGAATTCATCTGCGAGACGCCGACGACCAGCCCTGGCAGGTAGCGAACACAGCACCGGTTGAGCGCCCGGAGTACTGCCGTGACCTGAACTGCGATGCCTGCCTGCTCAACAAGGATCTGATTGCCGTCGACAAGCTGCGCCACCCGGACGGCCGACGCCTGCTGCTGCCAATCAAGGGTGCCAGTGATCTGCACGGCCACCGGCAGACCCTGGGCACACTGGAAGTCTGGTACCCACAGGACCGCATACTGGAAGAGCCGGCGTACCGACTGCTGGAAACTCTGGCAGACCAGCTGGCGACAGCCATCTTCATTCAGCGCCGCATGACAGAACAACAGCATCTGACCCTAATGGAGGAACGCGCCATCATTGCCAGAGAGCTGCATGACTCGCTCGCCCAGTCGCTGTCGTATCTGAAAATTCAGGTGGCCCGTCTGCAACGCATGCACGAGATGGACATGGAGCCGTCGCGCCAGGACGAAGTGCTCGATGAGCTGCGGACCGGACTGAACAGCGCCTATCGGCAGCTGCGAGAACTGTTGACGACATTCCGCCTGAAGCTAGATGCCGGTGGCCTGCAAAGAGCGCTGCAACGTACACTCGACGAGTTCAACGCGCGTGAAGATGGCCGCAAGCGACCCGACATACACTTGGAATGTGATCTGCCAGAACAGCTGCTGA
>SKXG01000329.1 GCA_007128525.1 Pseudomonadales bacterium
GAACGAGATCGAATCCGGACTCCACACTGTCATAGAAGTGTAACCGGCCACGCCCAAAGCCAACAGAGTCATCACTGACCAGCCAACACCCATCAGAACTCGTCCATTCATTTTTGTCATTCTTATTTTACTGCCACTGCAATGGCTTCGGCTTCATAGCCCTATTCGAACGATTGATTCAGCTAAACCATAATAGGCGGAGGATTTCGAATGTCTGTAGAACGACGCAGTACTGCTCGCCTCAATACTACTGCATGGCTACTGCATGGCTAATGCATGGCTACTGCATGCTGCGTTCCACCCAGAAGTCCAATACCTCGGCGGTCAACCGCCCACTAAATCCCCGGGGCTTTTTCCCCGGTTGCAGAACATAATTCCGCGGCAGCTCCCCAAACCACGCCGGGTCAAGCGCAGCACGTAGCCTCGCTGGTGGGCCTTCACCAAACTGCCAGTTATCCGCATCGCTAAGGCCCATATCCTCCAACACCTGTTTCACATCAGCGGCATCCTGCGGTGGGTCGACGTTCAGCAGAATCAGATTGAGATCCGAATGTTTCTTGCGTAGTTCACCTGCCCGGACCATGCCTTCCTTGCAGTAGTGACAACCCAGCGACCAGACCAGCAACAGCGCCATCTCATCAGCATAGCGTGCATCGATCTCATCGGCACTATCCGACCCGAACGGCTGCAGGGCGTGGGTATGGCTGGCGAATCCGGCCAGCACCAGCATGAGGAGGGAAAAGAGTCCGAGTCGAATCATGGCAGCTCCAATAATGGCTGCTTCGTAGTCGTGCCCGGCAATGCCAGAAGCTGATAACCCTCATCCTGCGCGTGCCAGGCAACCCAGAGCATGTCACCGCCTTGCAGCAGCTGCGGACTGTCGGTGTCGGCGGCACTGCGGGTCAGCGTCTGCTGGGACAACCAGGTGCGTCCGGCATCGATGGAGTACTGATGTAGTAGCGCCGTCTGCTCCGCTTCAACCGCCAGCCACACCAGATCAACACGCTCACCGCGCACCGCCACCTGAGGCTTCCTGGCGACGGGCCGATTGTCGATGTGCTGCAGATGTGTGGTTTCGTCTGTGTCCAGGTCGCGGTAGCCATAGTGTATGCCGCCGGCATCCGGCGCACCGGAAAACCACACCATGTGTAAGCCCTTCCCGTCCGCCGCCATGTGCGGGCCTTCATGCGGGCACCCTTGCAGCGTCCAGTCTTCGTGGCTTGCACGCATCAGCGGCGCCGCGCGGCTCGGGCCAACTGTGGTCAGTGCATGGTCCCGGATGTGCCCGTCAAAGACATGCCGCCATAGCAAATGGATCTGATCGTCGCCGGATGGCACCACAGCCAGCCGGCAGCACTCACAACTGTGTGCGGCGACGCGCTGATTGGTACTGAATGTCTCGCCCCGGTCGTCGGAATAGGCATAGTAAACGGACGCACCAGTGAAAGCTTCGCCCGCGGCTTCGGCCGCTTCGATGTCACGCTTGTCGATCCAGGCCGCATAGAGCCGGCGGGGGGGCGAGACCTGTAGCACGTCGAAACGATGGCTGCTGGCGGCAGGCGTATCGCGCAGCACGCGTGGTGACTCGAAGGTCTGACCGCCATCGACGGAGCGGCTGAAATACACATCACCGGAGAAGCGCGCTTCGAGGCGCCGGGTCCAGCTCACATAAATTGTGCCATTCAGCCCAAGAGCAATTTTGGGCCGGCTCTCGCCATTGTTATCGATCCGAGCCGCTGTTCGGGAAATTCGAACAGGCGGCAGAAAGCGCACTTGCTCAGGGTCACCACGCGTGAAGTAGACGTGATCATTCGCCACGAACACGGCCAGCAGCGCGCCATCGTCGGTAAGTGCCGCGGTTGGTGTGCTGCCACAGTGAATGCTGACCACATCATCGCAGGCGATGGCGCTGCCGGCGATGAGGGCCAGCAGGGCCAGCAATGTGACTAGAACTCGGCTTGAGCGGGCACGTCGGTTCATGGTTACTCATCCAGGCAACGGCTCGGCAGGCAGCCGGTACCGGCAGTATAGGAACCCGGGAGCCGCCACCCCATGCGACACATTGTCGCACGCAGGCCATGCACGGCGGGCTGCGACAACGTGTCGCATTGTCTGCGCAAGCGACACCGGTAGACTCGCAACAACCAGCCAACCGAGAAACAAGGAATGACGATGTCTGCTGCAACATCTGCTGTGTTGCATACTGTCATGGGAACTCTTTGTAGCTGTCTTTGCCTGGCGTTCACTGCCCAGGTTGCTGCAGATGATGTCCAGGAAATCGATGAGCTGCGGGTCTGGGGGCAGCAGCAGGGATCGAACACCAACAACGCTGGGCCGTCGAGCACCCTGACACCGATCGACTTTGCATCGATCAACATGGCCACCACCGAAGATCTGGTTAAGTTCGAGCCGAGCTTGGTGATCCGGCGCCGCTTTATCGGCGACAGCAATGGCACGCTCGGCATTCGTGGTTCGAACATGTTCCAGACATCGCGCTCGATGGTGATCGCCGACGGTGTGCCGCTGCACTACCTGTTGCAGTCACGCTGGAACGGCGCGCCGCGCTGGACGCTGATCTCCGCCAGTGAGATCGCCCGCGTCGACGTGCTGTACGGCCCCTACTCGGCGGCGTACAGCGGCAATGCCATGGGCGGCGTGGTGCTGATTGAATCCGCCATCCCACAGCAGCGCGAGTTCCAATTCGACAGCTCAGTGTTCGCGCAAAGCTTCGAAGCCTATGGCTATGACGGTACGCTGAGTGGTAACCGGCTGTTTTTCTCCTACGGAGACAAGGTCGGCGATCTCAGCCTGTATTTCTCCTATAACCGACTCGACAATGATGCGCAGCCGCAGAGCTTCTATCATGGCAATCCGAGCAGCACGGTCGATGCCACCGACGTCGAGGGCGGCGTTTTCGGCGCTGATGCCTTGGGCACGGAGCGGCTGTGGTTCGGCGACAATGGTGTGGTCGACACCACCACGCACAACCTGAAGTTCAAAGCCGGCTATGAACTCGGCGACTGGTCGGCGCTGCTCAACCTCGCCTATGA
>SKXG01000178.1 GCA_007128525.1 Pseudomonadales bacterium
AGGCCCGTCGGGGGTTCGATGGCTGTACGAGTCCATGGACATCATTGCGTATTTACAGCTGCAGCAGGGGGCGCAACAGTAGCGGACCTGCAGCGCCACGGCGGACATCAATCCGGGCAGCTGACTAATTTGGGCTTCGGCCTGGTAACACAAAGGGAGACACATGATGAAACTTGGACTGCTCGCCGGATATTCAGGACGGCGCATGAATCTGCCGCTCGATACCATCAAGCATGCCGAGTCCCTGGGTTATGACTCAGTGTGGACTTCAGAGGCTTATGGTTCGGATGCTGTGACACCTGCCGCCTGGATTCTGGCCAATACGACGCGTATCCGGGTTGGAACGGCGATTATGCAAATGCCGGCCCGCACACCAGCCATGACTGCCATGACCGCGATGACGCTGGCCCAGCTGTCCGGCAACCGGTTCATCCCCGGTCTGGGCGCATCTGGGCCTCAGGTGGTTGAGGGCTGGCACGGCGTGCCTTATACGCGCCCGGTGACGCGCCTGAAGGAGTACGTGCGCATCATGCGGGCAATCTTTGCCCGCGAAGCGCCGCTGGAGTTCGAGGGCAAGGAATATCAGCTGCCTTACAAGGGCAAGGGCTCGACTGGCCTTGGGCGGCCGCTGAAGAGCATTCTGCACTGTGAGGAAGACATTCCCATCTACGCCGCCACGCTGACGCCGGCAGGTGTGGAAGCCGCGGCCGAGGTCGCAGACGGCTTCTTCCCGATCTGGATGGATCCGCAGCAGTTCAGCGTCTTCGAGGAGCCGATCAACAAGGGGCTGGCCAAGGTCGAAGGCAAGACGCTGGCAGACTTTGATGTGGCGCCATTTGTCACCGTTATCGTCGGCGATGACGTGGCCCAGTGCATGACGCCGATCCGCCACAACATGGCCTTGTACATTGGTGGCATGGGTGCCGTTGGCAAGAACTTCTACAACGACTATGCCACCAAGCTCGGCTATGGGGATGCCGCGAAGAAGATTCAGGAGCTGTATTTGTCCGGCAAGCGGGAAGAGGCTGCAGCAGCCGTTCCCGAAGAGCTGATCGATGCCTGCCATCTGGTCGGCCCGGCAGCTCGGATCAAGGAGCGTGCGTCGCGCTGGATCGAGGCCGGCAAGGAAGGTCAGGTCGGCAGCATGCTGATCGGTGCCGGTCAGAAGGAAGGGTTGGAGCTTATGGCGGAATTGATGCTCTAGCGGGGCGTTGAAAACGGCCTGCTTCGGGCCGGTGTGAGATGGTTGAGCGGAGCCCGGACAGGCCACGCTCAACCACCGCTACGCTGTCTGCAGGTTCAACCCTGTTTCCGGGCTTCCATCTTTTCCACCATTTCCCAGGCCAGTTCGGCCCGTTGCCGGCAGGCGTCTTTCAGGCCCAGCGCGGCCTGTGAGCTGGCATTGCCTTCCAGGCCGCGCTTGTAGACGCCCTGGATGATGCCGCCGAGGCGGAACAGGTTGTACACCAGATAGAATTCCCAATTATCGATCTTGTCGATGCCGGCGTGCTTGCAGAAATTCTGCACAAATTCATCTTCCGTCGGGACGCCTAGTTCCCTCAGGTTGACGTCCTTTGGTACGCGGGCACCGCCGGCCTTGCTGCCCGGCATGTACACGCAGAAGTGACCCAGGTCGGCGATCGGATCACCCAGTGTGGACAGCTCCCAGTCGAGCAGGGCCACGATGCGTGGCTCGGTCGGGTGGATGATGGCATTGCCGATCCGGAAGTCGCCATGGACCAGCACCGTGCGGTCACTTTGCGGGATGTTCTTCGGCAGCCATTCGATCAGCTTCTCCATGGCTTCGATTTCTTCGGTTTTTGAAGCCAGGTACTGTTTCGTCCAGCGCCCGATTTGCCGCTCGTAGTAGTTGGTTGGTGGCCCGTAGTTGTCCAGCCCGACCTCGTGGATGTCGACGTTCTGCAGGGCGGCCAGCACCCGCGCGAAATCGTCATACAGGGCCTGGCGCTGTTCAACCGTGAAGCCGGGCAGGGTGCCGTCACTGATGACGCGTCCCGGGACAGCTTCCATGATGTAGAACTTGGTGCCCAGGACGCTGGTGTCTTCGCACAGGGCGTGCATTTTCGGCACCGGAACCGGTGTGTCATACAGGGCATCCATGACCCGGTATTCGCGATCCACCTGGTGCGCTGACGGCAGCAGCTTGCCCGGAGGCTGTTTGCGCAGCACGTATTCGCCTGACCCGGCATTGAGCAGGAAGGTCGGGTTGCTCTGGCCACCTTCAAACTGCTGAATCTCAAGCGGCCCCTGAAAGCCCTCGACATGCTTAGCCATGTAGTCGGCCAGTGCGTGCTCTTCAAACTTGTGAGCGTCTCTCACCGGCGTCAGATTGGGTTGGTCGCTCATCGTCAATCCCCGTGAAAATCCAAGCCCATCAGCATAAGGCTTGATCCCTGTTAGCGCAAAATGCGATTCTTCTGGCCCAGTCATTCAGCCTGCAAGAAGGAAATTTCATGTCACTGCCCAAGCGCATTGCATTCACGCTGCCCGCCGGTTTCCGGCTCAAGGACACCATTGATCGAGTCAAGTGGGCGGAAGAGAACGGCGTCACCGACGTCTGGTTCAGCGATACCGGCGTGCTGGACCCGATTATTGCTGCTGCAGCACTGGCGCCCGAAACCAAGAGTATCCGTATTGGCGTGGCAGTGACGCCAGTATATACGCGGACGCCGGCAACCTTTGCCGCGAGCCTCGGCACCTTGGCGCAGCTTTTGCCGGGTCGGTTCGTGATGGGTATGGGTTCGTCGAGCCCGGCAATGGTGGAAGGCTGGCATGGCCAGAAATTCGAGAAGCCGTTGACGCGCGTCAAGGAGACGGCGCAGCTGGTCAGGTCCATGCTTGCCGGAGAGAAGACCGACTTTGACGGCAAGACCGTCCGCAGTCGTGGATTCCGGATGTTCCCGCTGCAGCAGCCGCTGCCGATTTATCTTGCTGCACTGCGCCCCAACATGATTGAAATGGCCACGGAAGTCGGTGACGGGGTGATCTTCAATCTCTGGCCCAAGGGCGCATTGCCGAAAAT
>SKXG01000258.1 GCA_007128525.1 Pseudomonadales bacterium
GGCTTCCACGGTGGCGGCTATGCAGCAATGCTCGCAAGCATACGCAATGAAGAGCACTTTCGCTGCGCAGTTAGCATAGCGGGCCTGAGTGATCTCGCAGAATACATACGAGACAGGGCGTTTTTCGTAGACAGGCGGTTTACGCCTTTACAAATAGGCCAGGATTCTGACCACTTGGCAAACAACTCACCGCGCCGATTCGCCAGCGAGGTTGGCATCCCGATTCTGCTCATTCATGGAGACCAAGACTGGCTGGTTCGATCCACCCACTCAACGCGTATGGCACGAGCTCTGCGAAATGCAGACAAACCGCACCATCTCGTTATCATCGAAGGGGCTGACGACAGTTTCAACCGGCAATCCGACCGTGTCAGGATCCTGACCGAGATTGAGTCCTTCCTGTCGAACCACTTGGGCGGAACCTGAAGGTCCTGGCCGCGGATGAGCCGCAGTACTGTGGCTCATCCGCTCCCGACAACCATGTCGCGGCCAACACCTCATCGCAGCACCCCAGCCCGCTCCAGGCGCGCAAGATCACTGTAGGTGCGCCAGCTACCACCGCCCTCCTCAACCCGCGACTGCCAGGTTGATAGCCGGGCCTGATACGCCTGCGGATTATTATTGTCGCTACGCTGACGCTTGATGTTGATCGCCACCACTTCAATGCCCTCCAGATCCAGACCCACATCACGATTCAACCAGGGCGGCAGATCTTCATGCAGATCAGACAGGATAAACAGATAACTGCGTCCGGCATCCGCCTCCGTCAGGAAATCCCTGGCAAGCAGCACACCACCGGTAATATCGCTGTGATAGCTCGGCACCCGGAAACGCTCGAAGAAGGCATTGACCTGAGCCTGGAACGCCCGCTTTTGCTGGTTGGCAAAGCTCGGCCGGCTGTCAAAGCTGGCCCGGGCGATGATGTTGCGCTCGGTAAAACTACTGTTGTCAATAAACGCCACGGCCAGTGAGTCGCCGCCCTCGAGATCCGCCAGCAGATAATTGCTCAGACTGCGGGCCTGCATCAACTCACTGGCATAGTCCGACGAGATATCCACCAGCACAAACACCGCACGACTGTTATTGGTGGGTTCACCGCAACCCGCAATGAGCAGCGTCAGGCTCGCCAGTACAACCGCCCAGCGCTGCCGCAGTGATGCCAGCTGTGCCCTGGGCGCGCATTGCGCCCAGGGCGAAGCAAACTGTGTGACTTGAAAGTTTCCCGTCAGGCACATCATGGCTCATACCTCCTGTGGTGTCAGTCCGGCATCGCCGGAAGCTTCGCCGCCCTTGGCTCTACGACCTCGAGGAACATGATCCGACGCCTCCGACTTCGGGCCTTTGCGCTCATCATCCTTACCGGCAGGCTGGTCATCATCAGATTCGGCAGCAGTTGTTCCCCGGTCACGACTGGCCAGCACCAGACGTTCGATGCCCAACGGCACCATGATGACAAGATCGTAAAGGCTCACCAGCATCTTGCTCAGATGATTGGCCACACCACCGAACAGGCGCATGGTCAGCCGCAGTGCACGAAGCACGCCTACGACAAGCAGGCCCAGCACCGTGCGCAGCGAATGCACAAAGGCCTCCAGCGGAATCGCCACAAAAGCCAAAGCAAAGGGCAGAACGAAGCCCAGCACGAGCTGTCCGATCGACGGAATCCAGCGGAACTGGGCTTCGGCCGCCGCCGCGCCGGCCAGTGACTGCGCCAACGCCTCGCGATCCATGGCCAGCAAATCGCGCATGTACGCCAGCGACGCCTCGATCGTGGCGAAGATCAGCAGGATGGTGAACGCAGCGATCGCCATCCGCTTGCGCATGCGGTCATCCATGCTGCCGATCATCGGAAACAGCCGGGTGATTTGCAGGGACTCCAGCAAGAAAATACCCATGCTGATCTCCACCAGAATGATCACCAGAGCCGCGATATCCGAGGTGCGCACCGAGCCGATATAGCTGGCACCACCCACCATCTCCGACATGGGCAAAGCGATCAGGTGAAAGTTGATCAGACCGCCAAAAGCGGCAATCACCAACACCAGGCTGGCGATAAAAAACTGCGTCAATGATGAAGCCGTCAGTGCATGCACCGCCTTGTCTTCAGCCTTGCGCAGGCTCTCGTAGCGCGCCATCTGATTGTCGATAGCTTTGGTGCGCTCATCCAGGCCGGTAATGGTCTGATGAACCTTCTCCATGTTCTGCTTCAGGCCCCGCCAGTCGCCCCGCATGCCGTTCAAAGTCCGGTGACGCTCATTGACGCTCTTCTGGAATACCTTCAGCGTCTGCTGATGCGAGGTCTCCACCACTTGCTTGATGTTATCAAGCACTTTCACCACGGCCGGATCACCGGAACTCGGCAAGGACGAGATGGTTTCAACGACGTCGGACCAGGCCGGTGGCAATGGGGCTTCCAAGGCCGCAGCCTGATAGTCGGCCTCCACCTTCTGCAAGGTGTCGGCAAGCCTGCGATGCAGAGCCGGATATTGACTCAGATCACGCTCCACAAGGGCATTGACGCGATTGAACTCTCGCTCGATGGCCTTCTCCGTGGCATCCCGCCCCATGGCGAGAAGTACATCACGGTTGCGTACCATCACGCGCTGCTCCAATTGCCGGATGCTGGCCGCGGACAGCCGCATGGCGCTGTACAGCGCACGTCCGGTACTGCGCAGCAACTGGTGTGCGTGCGGGCGGCCGAAGTACAGCAAAGTGATGATGATCAGCAGCCAGACCGCCAAAGACAGCGCTGGAGAAGCCGACCAGACAGTGAGTAGCTCTGTTGACATGATGCTCACCCTGTTGTTGGTTGTGTTTCATGGCCCCGAAACGGGTGCCGGCAATTACGACGTGCCCAGTGTTACCGGCGCCGGTGAAAAATCTGTGAGTAGACTGGAAGTGAAGTGGTAGGCGAAGATGGAGGCACGGGCCGATGGCTCGGATATTGTGGGTAGAGGACCAGTCACACTGGATCAACAAGCTCCTGCCCGTGCTGCAAGGCCAGGCTTTTGATGATGCACCCACTGCAGTGACGGTGTTCAAGTTCGCCGAAGCAGCCTGCCAGCACATCCAGCTGGCCAACTCAGACCAGCGGCCGGATCTTGCACTTCTCGACGCCCACATGAACGGCAATGACCAAGCCGGCTTTTCGGTGTCCCGGGCGCTGCACCGCAAATGGCCAGGACTGCCCATCATCTACCTGTCCGAACACAGTGGCACCAACATTGAACAGGCTGCCTTCGAAGCCATCGGCACCGAAGACTTCGTTGCCAAGCACCAGCGCAATGTCGAAGGCGTACTGTGCTGGCGCATCAAGGCCGTGCTGCGGCAACGCCAGCTGAGCGACACGCACAGCACCACCGGCTCGGACAGCGCCGGCGAGCTGCTGCGTAGCGGCCCCCTGACACTGGATCTGACGACCTGGGATGTCTACTGGCAAGGGCAGAAACTTATGAATCCCAGCAACCCCAAACGCCCACTGGCACCGATGCCTCGCAAGATCCTGCGTCATCTGATCGAGGCCTCGCCGCGCGCTCTGACCACTGAGCGTATCGCCGAACTGCTCGATGCCGACCCTGAGCACTTCTCCTACGCCAACTACCGCCAGCACATCCGCACGCTGCGCCTGTCCTTCGATCACGCCATGGGAGGACGAGGTGTCTTCCTGGCGCTATGCAAGGATGGGTCCGGCATCGTCACCTTTGGCGATGCCGGTGCCTATTGCTGGAAGCCATCGGGAGACCCTGAGTCATGACTGATGCATCCGGAAGTCCCCCGCGCGAGAGGGTTCGGAGTGTCCGCTTTCCGATCCTGAGCATGTCCGCCGCGCTGCTATGCCTGGCCTGGCTTGCCCTCGCCCAGGCACCTGGCTTGCCCGGCGATATACAGATTCCGACCACATGGCAGAGCAAAGAGGTAATGGCGACGCTGGCCGTCGCAGTAACCCTGCTGGCGCTGTTCGACCTGCGCCGCTATCACCGCCAGCGTCAGCTGCAGGGTCAGGAGATCACCCAATTGCAAACCCTGGTAGGCGAACTCTGGGAGAGCAAGAAGCAGCTACAGCTGAAAGCACACACCTATTCGGGTCACGCCGACAAACTGAAACTCTTTATCAGCGACAAGCTGCTGGAATACATCGAATACGATGAGAAGTTTCTGCACTTTAAGAGCATCGCAGCCGAAGTCCGACACAACGGCGTTATCAGCTATGACAAGGTGCAGTCAGCTTTGCAACAAGCGCTGACCAAAGCCAGGCAGGCTGAGGACTTGGCACAAGGCGACGGTGAAGCCCAAACCTATCAGTCGGCGCTTGATGCCATGCGCTATCTGTGGGACCTGCTGGACCTCTCCACCGCAGACAATCTTGCCCTGCACATTGGTAATCTGCTGTGCGAGTGTGAGGAGCAATACTGTCAGCAACTATTGGAGATCGAACAGGCCGGACAACTACCTTTCGAGCCCGTGTACGACCCCCAACTTGCTGCCTGGCGGGCTCTGGCACTCGTCCATCAGGAGCCGATGCCGACACCGGTCGCGCAGGAGCGCTACCAAATCGACGACGGCAAATGGTACGCGAGTCTGGCGCCAACCGGCATGCTGCTCGGCAATGCCAACCACTTCGTGCTGCTGCTTGAGAACCTGCTGCGCAATGCACAGTTCTTCTCGGCACGCCGTGGCTATAAGACGCCATCGGCAGCAATCGCCTTTACCCTGGCTGAGGAACAAGGCCAGGTCGTATTGCGTATTTACAATCGCGGGCCGCACATTCCTGAAGACAGCTTTGACAAGCTGTTCCAGCTTGGCTTCTCAACCCGCCGATCGCTGGAGCATCAGGGGCGCGGCCTGGGCCTGTACTTCGTCGATCAGATCGTAAAGGGTTATGAGGGCCGTATCCGCGTGCAGAACGTACACACCCTGCAGACGCAGTATGCCGTCAGAATTGCACTGGACGACGACAGTGTGCTGACCGAAGTAATCTCAGTGATCGTGGAAGACGGCAAGCCACAGTGCCTTACGGAAGACGGCAACCTGACAGATGAGCGAAGCTGGTCGTTCGAGCAGCCACTGCAGAGCATTGAAGTCACCATCACCGGTAGCGGGTCGACCCAGCCACTGCGTGACTTCGAGACGAAGGGCAGGCAGGAGCGTTTCGACCCGGCGCATCCGGAACGACCGCATTGGCGGTTCACCTACAAACCGAAGCGCCATGCCCACGAACTGGTATTCGAACCGTTGAACATCAATGGGGTTGAGTTCGAGATCACGCTGCCAACAGCGCAGGCGCGTCTGGAAGGCAGTGACCTGGTACTCGAGGACAATATCGACGCAGAGGTGGAGCGGCTCGACGCGCGGTTCGAACACGCGGTGAAAGGCAACGGTGATACGCGCGACTAACTTGGCCGACAGCGGCTCAGAGCTGACCGGCCCGCATGGCATCCAGCAGCGCCATCTGACGATGGTCGGGATCCTTGGCTACACGCACGGCCAGTTCCCGGGCCTGCACCTGGGCCTCCTGCATAACAGCATCGGCATTGAGTGTCAGCGCTTCACCGTCATCGACCAGAATCCGTCCAGCCACCATCACGGTGCGAACCTCGTGCCCCGACGCCGCATACACCAGGTTCGGTACGATGTTGCGTACCGGCGACGCCAGTACCGGCGACAGGTTCGGCTGGCCCAGATCGACCAGAATCAGGTCCGCCTGCATGCCGGGGGCAAGTCGCCCGACGCGATCACCCAGACCAAGCGCCTGCGCGCCTTCGACTGTGGCCATGCGCAACACCTCCCAGGCAGGCATCCGTGTCGGATCGCGATAGCGGATTTTGTTGAACAGCGCGGTGAGTTTCATTTCATTGAAGATGTTGTTGCAGTTGTTGCCGCTGGCCTGATCCGAGCCCAGTGCAACCAGCCCGCCCGCTTCGCGAAAAGCCTGCGCCGGCGGTACGACCCCGTCGATGATCCCGATGCTGCCCGAGCACAGCACCATATGCGCACCACTGCGAGCAATCCGGGCAGCCTCCACATCGCTGGCTTCGGTCAGGTGCACGGCCAGTAACTGCGCATCGAGCAAGCCGATGTCTGCCAGCAGTTCCGGCGTGCGATGACCATAGCGCATTTGCAACTGCTCCATTTCACGATCCCCCTGGGCGACGTGCATATGGATCATCCAGCCTTCGCGCTCGGCAATCCTTTTGATCTCTAGCAGATGTTCGCGCAACACCATATCCGCGCCCTGCGGCCCGAGCATCACCTGGATGCGTCCGTCCGCGGCGCCATGCCAGTCGCGTCCAAAACGTACTGCTTTGTCAATCGCCTGGTCGCCGGTTTCCTTGTCCAGTGGATACAGATCACCCAGCAGCCACCCCGCCATGCCACCCGGTGGCAGCGCATTGATGGTTGGTGTCAGCACGGCACGAACGCCGGCATCGGCATAAGTCTCGGCCCAACCCGGTATGGGGTTCGTATAATCTCCAAAGGTGGTGGTGCCGGCGCGCAGGGCTTCCAGTACATTGAGCTTTACACCGGCCAGCGCGGCATCACGGGACAGATGCCGCGAGTATGGCGCCAGCGCCTTCTGCATCCAGTGCGCGACGTCTTGCGCGACACCACGCAGTATGGCCAGTGGGGTATGCATATGGGCATCAATCAGCCCCGGCAGCACGGCGCAGCCCGTCGCATCCAGCGCCTGATGGTTCGGAAACTGCAACCGCATGTCAGTCTCGGGCCCAACTGCGGCGATCTCGCTGCCGGTCACCACGACGGCCCCGTCTTCGATGTAGCCGACACCGCTCCCCTGCATCGTGAACAGGTGACCACCGTGTATCAAAATCGGCTTGGTCATGTCGCCTCCCCGCTGTTATGTTCTGTGATCAGGCGAAAGCATACCGGATCAGGGAGACCCAGCGATGCCCAGACTTGAGCGTGATGGTGTTGGTATCTACTTTGAAGTGGCCGGCAAGGGCGATCCGATTCTGCTCAGTCACGGCTACTCCGCAACCTGCGCCATGTGGGCCGATCAAGTTGCCGCGTTGCAGGATCGCTATACCGTGATCACCTGGGATATGCGCGGTCATGGCAACAGCGACAGCCCGGAGGATCCGGCGCTGTACTCCGAATCGCACTGTGTCGGTGACATGAAAGCACTGCTCAACGAGTTGGGCTTCGCCTCCGCCATCATCGGTGGGCTGTCGCTCGGTGGTTACATGTCGCTCGCGTTCTATCTGGCGCATCCGCAAATGGTGCGGGCGCTGATGCTGTTCGACACCGGGCCGGGCTATAAGAACGACCAGGCACGCGAACAATGGAATGAGACGGCCGAGCAACGTGCGCAGCGCTTCGAAGACGAAGGTCTCGGCTCGGTCGGCCGCGGTGATGAAACACGCCTCGCGCAGCACCGGTCGGCTGCCGGCCTGGCCCATGCCGCGCGCGGCATGCTCAAGCAATTTGACGATCGGGTCATGACGTCATTGCCCGGCATTCAGGTGCCAACCCTGGTGTTGGTCGGTGAACGGGACCGCGCCTATCATGGCGCCACCGACTACATGGCGAACAAGATACCCGAGTCACAAAAGGTGGTGATCCCGGATGCCGGGCACGCCGCCAACCTGCATCAACCGGAAGCGTTCAATCGAGCCGTGCTCGAATTCCTCGATCGCCTCTGATCAACGCCCCGCCACTTCGCGGATGAAGGTGTCCATCTTGGCTTTCTTGGCATCGCCCTGCCCGAGGGTGAAGTCCGGCAGAATAAATTCATCAACGCCGGCTGCCTCGTATGCGGCCATCTGCTCACGAATCTCCGCTGGTGTGCCGATCAACGTCGCCATGCCGCCCGGCGCCTGTCGACGTTTCTCCAACCACTCAGGATCGTCACTCATGAACAGCAATGCCTGCGCTGACTTCCGGATACTTGCCGGGTCTCGCTTGAGGTCCTGACAATGCTGCTTCAGCACTTCGATCTTGTGGCGCAACGTGTCCGGTGTGCCCCACACATTCCACTCGTCAGCCCAGCGCGCTGCGATTCGAAGTGTGACTTTCTCGCCCCCGCCACCAATCAGCAACGGCAGCGGCTGCTGCACGGGCTTGGGTTCTAACGATGCATTTTCGAGCTGATAGTAGCGGCCGTCGAAGTCGCTCTTGTCATTTTCAAACAGTGACCGGATCACAGCGCAGGCTTCATCCAGGCGGCGCAGGCGCCCGCCGAGCGTGTGAAAAGGAATGCCGTACTGGCGGTGTTCGTTCTCCTGCCAGCCCGCGCCCAGTCCGAGTACCAGCCGGCCACCAGAGATGTGATCGATGGTTGCGGCCATCTTGGCCAATACTGCCGGGTGCCTATAGGTATTGCCGGCCACCAGCGAGCCCAGTCGGACACGGGGCACAGCAACAGCGAGGGCCGCCAGGGTGGTCCAGCACTCCGGCCAGGGCGTACTGGTGTCCTCGGCGTTGGGCATGAAGTGATCGGCATACCAGATGCCATCCCAGCCCGTCGCTTCGGCATGCCGGGCAATGTCGACCACGGTCTGGAAGTCCTGTGCCGGTGCCGGCCATAAACTGAATCGCATGCTCACCCCCCACTGTTGACCACTTGATGCCTTCGGACCTTACCGGAGACCGCTCAATTCGTCGACCAGGTCCAGGCCCACGCGTATGGCCAGAGTTGCGCCGCGCCAACAAACCACACAGACTGGTCGCACTGGACAGCGCAGATGACACCTTAAGCCTGCAGTCTGACCGCCTACGTCTGCTGACAGAGATTGAGCGCTTCCTTGAGGAACATATGACTACATCACATACTGAGCCCCACAGTGGCAACTGAAATCGAGCGCAAGTTCCTGCTGCAATCAGATGCCTGGCGAGCCAAGGCAAGCGGCGCCCTGATCCGTCAGGGTTACCTCTCCAGCGCCAGGCAGGCTGTTGTGCGTATACGCGTGATCGAAGGCAAAGCCTGGCTGACTGTCAAAGGTGAAACCCGCAACCTGACCCGCGCCGAATTTGAGTATGAGATTCCGGTGTCAGATGCCAACCAGATGCTTGATGAGCTGTGCGAGCAACCGCTGATCGAGAAGACTCGCCACCACCTGACCCACGCCGACCACGACTGGGTCATCGATGAGTTTCATGGCGTCAATGACGGGCTGATTGTCGCGGAAATCGAGCTGTCTTCTGAAGACGAGTTTTTCGAACAGCCCGACTGGCTTGGTGAGGAAGTTTCGGACGACCCCAGATACTTCAACTCAAACCTGATCAAGCACCCCTACTCGAAGTGGCAGGACTGAGCTGCCATCAACAGGGGACGCTATTCAAATGGGATCAAAACCCAGAACCCGACGCAGCATACTCAGATAACTGTGATTTGGATATTGATTGAGGCCAAGGTCATTACACAGCGAATGTACTGCTTCGGGCACGACTGACTCCACGCACACCGACATCAGCCAGGCGCCGTTAACAGACAGTTCCACCAGCTCCGCACTGCAGTGCCCCACCGTGAACAACTGGCGTCGTTTGAATACCAGCGCAACACCCAGCTCCGGTGCGCGGCGGCCTACAGACTCCACCAATTGCGTCTCGTTCATATCTACTAACGCATCTGCGGAATCAAGGCCAGGATAAGGGGCGCCCAGCAAGTCAAATGCCCGCTCTGCCAGGCTTTGGTCCTTGATCGGCAAGTCCGTCTTGAAGCTGGGCGTCCACTGTTCGAGACTGGTTTTAACCGTCAGCAGTGTTTTGACATCCAGCTTCTGTCCACGGATCTTGGGGCTGTGGGCCGACGCCGAAAACGGCACCAGGTAGGTATCGTTGGACTCCTGAATGCGGACGGGCTGAGCCCGTCCGCGCAGGCGATCCTCCACCAGGCCAAAGTTCTTGGCAAATGCGCGATACTCGTAGCGATCATCACTCATAGCTGCTTCAGAAGTCGTACTGGAATCGGTAACCGTACACCCAGCCATCATCTTTGAAATTGTCACGCTCGCCTTCCAGATAGATGACATTGAGCTTCATAACGACTTCAGGCATGACATACCAGTTCAGGCCGAGCGTCCAGTGCTCGAGTTTTTGGCCACGACCTACTCGTGTGTGCTCAAGAGAATCTGCAACCGAATAGCGAGCAAGAACTTCAAATGCACCCCAACCCTCGCCGCGTGCAAAGTTGTTGATGGGGGTCTGACGTCCGAAGTCTCCACTGAATGCACGATAGTTCTTGGACTCGCCGGTCAGAAAGAAGCCCGACTGTATGTACCAGCCATCCTGAGTCAGCGAACTCTTGTCCGTGGCATTGCCGCCCAGCTCATCCAGCAGGCGATCACGATCAAGGTCGATATCGACCATCAGATACTCGCTCTGCACCCACCAGGGTCCAAAGCCGGCAGCAAATTCCACGTTATATCGCGTAAAGTCCCGAACTGCGACCAGGTCATCTCTGCCGATCAGCCGTGCATCAATGACGCGCGTCCCTTCGCGAGTTCGCAGTCGCACCTCTTCCCACTCATCTTCACTGTTGTTGTATGCGTTGCGACGCTTGTTCACGCCGGCACCGACATGCACGAAGCCATTATCACTCAGGTAAGGCGCGAACGAGCTCCGGGCAGACAATGCCCAGCCTTCACGGACCTCCCGGTCGTAGTCAATGCCGTGGCCGAAGGCCCCGACACCGAGATACCAGTTGGGCTGCAGCGTTTCATACATGATCCCGGGCTCACGGTTGACCTTGTAGGCGTCGGAGGCTGCCGAGCGTTCGATAAAGCTGATGTAACGTGAGCTGGTCGCATACTCCATCCCGAAAGGCTCCTTGAAGTGGCCAATAGCCAGGCGACCGTGTGGCATGAGGTAAGCCATGTAGGCATTCGCCAGGTCGACTTCATTCTCGGCAAAGTCCACTTCCAGCTGCCACTCCCAGTGTTCACGCCACAATCCCAAGGCACCCAGACGCAGGCGTCTTAGAATGATGCCATCGTCGGGGAACGCATGACCCTGACGCGCCACGTTCTGAATATCGTCACCGAAATTCTGCCGTGCGACGTCAAACTGCATTCGACCACGGATCCGGAAGCGGTCACGGCCATCGGCGGACTCAATGCCCAGACGACGGACCTGTGTCGCAGCGTCATCGTCAGCCAAAAGCGCTGTCGGCTCATAGCCAAGCTCTGAAGCAATCAATTTGACCTTCTCCTGCACCCGCGCTTGGGCTGCTTCAGAACGCAAATCAGCAACTTCTTCAACGCTGATCAAACCCTTGTCGATCAGCACCTGGATAAGTTGATCCAGTTCGCTGGTGTGCGCCGCCGCAAAGCCCGCAAAGCAGCACAGAACCATACCCAGCGTCAGACGCCTGATGCGCCCTGCCCAGCCAGCCGGCTGTGCAAGGTCCTTCGTGGAAGCCCTGTCTCTCATGACATCTGTTACTCCTAGTGTTGGTAACCGGGTGTGCAGGCCTTCTATGGAACCTGTAGCATTGGA
>SKXG01000251.1 GCA_007128525.1 Pseudomonadales bacterium
GCCAGAATAAGGCCATTTTCAGACGCGATCAGATGACCACCAAATACCAGGTCCTTGGTCGATTCAGTGACCCCGCTTGAGGCATACAGATAGGTGCAGATGCGCTGGGCGCTGGCCATGCGGACCAGATCACGCCGGTAGTCGGCCTTGGCTACCAGTTCATTGCTGGCTGATGGATTCAGGATCAGATCGGCGCCGGCGAGGGCCAGTGCGTTGCCAGGTGGGTCGGGGACCCATAGGTCCTCACAAATCTCGATGCCAAACCGGATCGGGCCCAGCTGGAACAGCTGCTGTACGCCAAGGTGAAAGCGGCCCAGTTCGGTGTCTTCGATATCCAGCGCCAGACCGGCGCCGCTGACAAACCAGCGCAGGTCGTAAAACTCGGCGTAGTTGGGCTGAAAGCTCTTCGGCACGGCGCCGACGACACGGCCGCCCGCGCAGACAAAGGTGCAGTTCAACAAGCGCCCGTCCTGCAGACGCCAGGGTGCGCTGACCACCAGCGCGCTCTGCCGGCCGCGGGTGGCTTGCGCCAGATTGCCCAGGGCCTTTCGGCAGGCATGCAGCAGACTGTCGTTGTGGAACAGGTCTTCACAGGTATAGCCGCTGATGCACAGCTCTGGAAACAGAACCAGCGCGGCGCCGCCGCGGCTGAGTTGCTGGTAGCTCAGCGCAATGTGATCCGCATTGCGCAGCGGGTCTGCGAGCTGCACAGCGGGGCTGCATGCAGCGATCCGCAGGTAACCGAAGTCAGCAAGGTTCACGTTCTGATACTCACCGGCCAGTGATAGTGGGTGACCAGTGTACCTGCTGCTGGTGGATTTTTGTGCAGGCTCTCCCTATGATGCAAAAGCCGAGGAACACCCCGCCCGACCCAGAGATGGCAGTTGCTACAAGCGTGCACTGTGCAGAACTTATGCAGAATTTGGCCTTAGCTGAAGTCCCGCCGCGTACGCCTGAAGCAGTAATCCCCGAGTCGGCTTCGAATTGGTTTCGACGCACGGACGCACTGACCCACAAGTGTCACGGCTGTCGTTCGTTGGATTCTTGGTTTGCATGGCTGATTCGATCCAGTGGGAGCCGCGCATAGGTCAGTTGCCCTTCGGGGTTGGAGCGAGTTGCTGATGAAGAAGATATATGTGGGGAATCTGCCCTGGAGCACCACGGATGCTGATTTGCGCGAGCTGTTTGCCGCCCACGGCAACGTGCTCTCGGCGACAGTGATTAACGACCGCGAGACAGGACGCTCCCGCGGGTTTGGTTTTGTGGAGATGGAAAATGCTGACGCCGACAAGGCCATTGCCGAGCTGAACGGCCATGACATTGGCGGCCGGGCGCTGCGGGTCAATGAAGCCCAGGAGCGCCAGCGTCCGTCCGGTGGCGGTGGCGGCGGTCGGTCAGGCGGTCGCGACCGCTGGTAAGTCCTGCCCATCGCGTAGCGTGTGCGGCCAGGCCCAGCCTGGCCGCAGGCGTTTCCAGCCTCGGTTTTCCCCTGCCATCCTGATACCCTGTCGCGGGCAATTGCCCAATCCGGAAGTCCCATGCCAGTCACAGAGTCACCCAAGCCGCTGTTCTCGTATCGCCAGTACTGGGCGCACCGTTTTGGTGTGGCGCCGGTGTTGCCGATGTCGCGCGAGGAAATGGATGCGCTGGGCTGGGACAGCTGCGACATCATTCTGGTGACCGGCGATGCCTACGTGGATCACCCCAGTTTTGGCATGGGGCTGGTCGGCCGCCTGTTGGAGGCCCAGGGCTTCCGGGTCGGCATCATTGCCCAGCCGGACTGGCGCAATACTGAGGACTTCATGCGCTTGGGCCCGCCGAACCTCTACTTTGGCGTGACCGCCGGCAATATGGATTCGATGGTCAACCGCTATACGGCGGACCGTCGTATCCGGCGCGATGATGCCTATACGCCGGACGGAGAGGGTGGCAAGCGCCCGGACCGCAGCGTCATTGTCTATGCGCAGCGGATTCGAGAAGCGTACAAGTCAGTGCCATTGATCGTCGGTGGCATTGAGGCCAGCCTGCGCCGCATCGCGCACTACGATTACTGGTCCGAGAAGGTGCGCCGCTCCATTTTGCTTGATGCCCGTGCCGACCTGTTGCTGTATGGCAATGCCGAGCGGGCGCTGGTGGAAGTCTCGCACCGGCTGGCGGGTGGCCAAGCCATCGCCGACATTCAGGACGTGCGAGGCACAGCCTTTCTGCGCAAACGCGTGCCGGCTGGTTGGATTGAAATCGATTCGACCCACCTCGATCGCCCCGGCCGGATCGATCCGCAGCCAGACCCCTATATGGAAGAGTCGGAAGTGCGGGCGCTGAATCAAGCCCAGAATCAGGTTCAGCATCAGGCAGCAGGACCGGCCGGGTCACAGAATCAAGCCGGCGCTGCCGACGACGCTGTGCAGGCCGACGACTCTGTGCAAGTGGTGCGCTTCGTCGGTGCCGTTTCGAGCCGCGATCGCGCACGCAGTCTGATCCGGTTACCGACCTACGAACAGGTGCGGGACGACCCTGTGCTCTATGCCCATGCGTCGCGCATTCTGCACACAGAGTCGAATCCGGGTAACGCCAGGGCACTGGTACAGCGTCATGGTGATCAGGAACTGTGGCTGAACCCGCCGCCGCTACCGCTGGAAACGGCCGAGATGGACGCCATCTATGAGCTGCCATACACGCGGAAGCCGCATCCGGCCTATGGTGATGCGCGCATTCCGGCCTACGAGATGATCCGCTTTTCGGTCACCATTCAGCGCGGCTGCTTTGGCGGCTGCACCTTCTGCTCCATTACCGAGCATGAAGGGCGGATCATTCAGAACCGTTCGGAAGCCTCCATACTGCGTGAGGTCGAAACCATTCGCGATGAGGTTCCCGGCTTTACCGGCGTGATTTCCGACCTGGGAGGGCCAACCGCCAACATGTGGCGCACCGCCTGCAAGGATAAAACAACTGAAAGCAATTGCCGCAGATTGTCCTGTGTTCACCCCACTATCTGCAAAAACCTCAATACTGATCAGATGCCGCTGGTTGA
>SKXG01000066.1 GCA_007128525.1 Pseudomonadales bacterium
GGTACTGCGATGGATACGGACAAACAGGGCGCCAAACTCATCCTCAAGCTCACGCAGCGATTCATCGATCAGCACCTCGCCGTCGCCATGGTGCAGGGCGACATATTTCTGATCGGCCTGGAAGTAGCGCACCTGGTCGACGGGGATCAGCTGAATGCCTTTGTGGGTGCGGGCCGAGATGTGCTGACGCCGGCTGCCATCGGCCTCGGCCAGCGCCTTGAGCTGGGCCCGGTTGGTGCGCTGCGCCTTGTGCAACACGCCGGCGAGGTCATCACGCCGGACCGGTTTCAGCAAATAGCCGACGGCCTGGACGCCAAAGGCGGCGATGGCATGTTCCTCGTAAGCCGTGCAGAAGACGACGGCGGGCGGCGTGTCCAGATTGAGCAAATGGCGGGCCGCCTCCAGCCCGTCCATGCCCGGCATCCGGATGTCGAGCAGAACCACGTCGGGATGCAAGGCCTCGCACTGGCGCAGCGCTTCCTCGCCGTTGGCGGCCTCTCCGGCGAGAACCGCGTCGGGCTGATCGGCCAGCATCCGCGCGATGCGCTGGCGGGCAAGCTGTTCGTCATCCACCACCAGGACGCGCAATTGGCGGGCACGTTCTACCATCTGAGCTCTCCCTGTTCTTATCCGCCCTGCAGCGGCAGCAGCAGGCGGGTGATGAAAGTGCCGTCCTCCGTACTGGTCTCAAGCCGGGCCCGATCGCCGTACAGCGCCTGCAGCCGACTGCGGATGTTGGCAATGGCCATCCGGTTGCCCTGGGCCTCGGCATCCGGTGCCTGCGGCAGCGGGTTTTCGATGCGGATCTCGAGGCGCTCGTCACTGGCCCGGGTACTGAGCCGCACGTCGCCACCGTCAGGCCGCGGCTGCACGCCATGATAGATGGCGTTCTCAACCAGCGGCTGGAGCGTCAGCAGCGGTAGCCGGACGCGCTCCAGACCAGGCGCCACCGACCAGTGAATCCGCAAACGGTCTCCGAGCCGCAGCTGCTCGATGCGCAGGTAGCGCTCACACAGATCCAGCTCTTCGGCCAGACTGACCTGATGGCCGGCTTCGTTCAGGCTGGCACGAAACAGCGCGGCCAGATCTTCGACCACGCGCTCGGCGTTGTCCGGATCAACGGCAATCAGGCTGGCAATGATGTTCATGCTGTTGAACAGAAAATGTGGCCGGATGCGCGACTGCAGGGATTGGATGCGGGCTTGCAACTCGGCCTGCTCCTGCTCCCGCAGGCGCTGCTGCACGTAGAAGTAACGCAACACCATGCCAGCGATGATCGCGGCAATCGCCAACTGCTGCGCCAGCGACTGCCACTGAATACCCGGCGTTTCCCTGAGCATCAGGGTCGCCATAATCTGATCGGCGGCCAGCCCGATGACCAGCGTCACCAACAGGACCAGCACGTAGGCAGCAAGCGCACCGGTGGCCAGCGAGTAGCGCAGCAGATGACCGCGCAGCAGGCACAACAGGCCGGCGCTGCACAGGCCAATCCACTGTACATACAGCGACAACAGGGCAAGCCGGGTCCAGCCGGGCTCACCGGCAAACAGCAACACCAGCACCAGCAGCTGGCAGACCAGCACGATAACGCCCAGCGACCTGGCCTGACACAGATCCGGCACCGAGAAGTGCGCGGGCCGGCCCTGTGAGGCCGGTGGAGTTGCTATACTGCCGCCTTCGCCAATTTGATCGGGCATGTTTTTCCAATGAGCAGAGAGGACCAGGACAGCGCCAAGCTCTGGGGCGGCCGTTTCAGCGAACCGACCGACGAGTTCGTGGAGCGCTTCACCGCATCGGTGCAGTTCGATCACCGGTTATACCATCACGACATTCAGGGCTCCATCGCGCATGCCCAGATGTTGGCGGCCGTCGGCGTACTGACCGATGCCGAGAAGGACCGCATCGTCACCGGACTGCAGGCCATTCATCATGAAATCGAGAACGGCCTGTTCAACTGGTCGGTGCAGCTCGAAGATGTCCATATGAACATCGAGTCGCGGCTGATTGAGCTGATCGGTGACGTTGGCAAGAAACTGCATACGGGCCGGTCACGCAACGATCAGGTCGCCACCGACATCCGGCTCTACCTGCGCGATGAGATTGACGAGATTCTGGGCCGGGTCAATGAACTGCTGACAATCCTGCTGGAACTGGCCGATCGCCACGCCGACGTCATCATGCCGGGTTTTACCCATCTGCAGACGGCGCAGCCGGTGACCTTCGGCCATCACATGCTGGCCTGGTTTGAGATGCTGATGCGTGATCGCGAGCGTTTGCAGGACTGCCGCAAGCGCGTCAATCAGATGCCGCTCGGTGCCGCGGCACTGGCCGGCACCACATTTCCGATCGACCGCAGCATGACGGCCACCGCGCTGGGCTTTGATGGCGTGTGTGAAAACTCGCTTGATGCCGTCAGTGATCGCGACTTCGCCATCGAATTCTGCGCGCTGGCCAGCACAGCGATGATGCATTTCTCGCGCTGGTCGGAAGAGCTGGTGCTGTGGTCGTCGTCGCAGTTCGCTTTTATCGACCTGCCCGACCGCTTCTGCACCGGCTCGAGCATCATGCCGCAGAAGAAAAACCCGGATGTGCCGGAACTGCTGCGTGGCAAAAGCGGGCGCGTGTTTGGTCACCTGATGGCGCTGCTGACACTGATGAAGGGTCAGCCGTTGGCCTATAACAAGGACAATCAGGAAGACAAAGAGCCGCTGTTCGATGCGGTCGACACGTTCAAGGACAGCCTGCAGGCGCTGATCGGCATGCTGCCGAATCTGCAGGTGCAGCCGGGGCCGATGCGCGAGGCGGCCGGCAAAGGTTTTGCGACGGCCACTGATCTGGCTGACTATCTGGTGCGGTTGGGTGTGCCGTTTCGCGATGCCCATGAAGTGGTCGGCAAGTGCGTAAGCTATGCACTGTCCAAAGGCGTCAGTCTCGAGGCGCTGACGCTTAAAGAGTTGCAGCAGTTCAGCCAAACGATCGGTGCCGATGTGTTTGATGTGCTGACCCTTGATGGCTCGGTCGCGGCACGAAA
>SKXG01000087.1 GCA_007128525.1 Pseudomonadales bacterium
CAAAGAAAACAGCAACAAAGCCTGCCGCCAGGAAGGCACCGGCGACCAAGGCGGCGGGCAAAGCCCCCGCCGGCAAGGCCGCTGCCAGCGCTGCGCCGAGCCGTAAGGCGGCCCCCAAGAAGTCCGGCACGACGCCGCCGGCCATGCCGTCCACTGGGAACGAGGCCACGCCAGCCAAGACGCCCGCGACCGGCAATACGGACAAGTCCACGTCGAACTCGGTGCCCAGGACGCCGGCACCCCAATATGCCGACCCCTCTCCGCTGGAAACGACGACGCCGGCCAATCCGGACTCACCGTTTCGCAACTTCACGCCCTATCAGCCCCAGTCAGGCGAGGACTACATGAGCGATGCGCAACTCGCGCACTTTCGCGATATTCTGGTCCGCTGGCGACAGGAACTCATGGAAGAAGTGGATCGAACCATGCATCACATGCAGGACGAAGCCACCAACTTCCCGGACCCGGCAGACCGCGCAACACAGGAAGAAGAGTTCAGCATCGAACTGCGCACGCGGGACCGGGAGCGGAAGCTGATTCGCAAGATCAACCAGACGATCGACCGCATCGACGAACTGGACTACGGGTTCTGCGATACCTGCGGCATCGAAATTGGCCTGCGGCGTCTCGAAGCCCGCCCCACCGCGACACAGTGCGTAGACTGCAAGACGCTGGACGAAATCCGCGAGCGCCAGCTCCACGGCTGAGCCGTCATGGCGGGATCAGCCGCAGCCAGCTCGCCGCCGTATTGTGGCCGCTTCGCCCCCTCACCTACGGGCCCGATGCATTTCGGGTCCCTGCTGGCCGCCCTGGCCAGTTATCTGGATGCCCGCTCTCACGGCGGACGCTGGCTGGTCCGGATGGAAGATCTGGACCGGCCGCGTGAACGCCCCGGGGCCGCCGATGACATCCTGACAGCGCTGGAGCAGCACGGGCTGCACTGGGATGGTCCCGTGATCCGGCAGTCAACGCGGGATGCGGCCTATGCTGCCGCCCTCGCCAGGCTCGCTGAGCAGGACCTGCTGTTCTATTGCACCTGCACGCGCAGCCAGCTGCGTGGGCTGCCCGTCTATCCAGGCACCTGTCGTCAGCGCCGCAAGGCACCGGCGACATCGCACGCCATTCGTATCCGTGTTCCGGACCAGCACGTGAGCTTCGAGGATCGCCTGCAGGGCCCACAATCCGAACAGCTGGCGCGGGACTGCGGCGATTTCATAGTGCGTCGTCGCGATGGCCTGTTTGCATACCAGCTCGCCGTCGTTGTGGATGATGCCTGGCAGCAGGTGACGCATGTGGTCCGCGGGGCAGACCTGATGGACAGCACGGCGCGGCAACGTTTTCTGGCCGATTCACTGCGCCTGGCGCCCGTCAGTTTCGCCCACATACCCGTCATTGCCGGGCCAGATGGCCGCAAGCTGAGCAAGCGCTGGCAGGCTCAGCCGTTGCAACCGGGAACCGCTTCAGCCAGTCTGTTCAGCGCCCTCTCTGCCCTGGGGCAAGCACCGCCTGCAGACGCCTGGGGTGCTCCGGTTAACGAACTGCTGGACTGGGCACATCATCACTGGCGCTGGTCAGCCGTACCCAGAGAACGGCAGAGCAGCTTGATCTGCGGCCTCGGCTGAGCACCAGAAAGGCCAGTTTGTACCCGGTCAGGGCAGTGAACAAAGTTCAAATAGAGAGTAAGATCAGATCCGTATCGCCTCCGTCCAGCCGAATGCCTATGACTCTTGTCCTGATCGTTGAGCCTAACGAGAACCAGCGTAAGTCTTTGCGCGCGGTGCTCGAAGAGAATGGTTTTTCGGTGCGGACACTGCATGACCTTCCCGATTCAGACGAGCTGGGCGAGAACTGGCGTCAGCCTGACGTGCTGCTGTGCAACCGCCAGTTGACCAGGGGTTCCGGGCTGCAGGCCCTGGAGCGCCTGCCTGGCGTGCCTCTGATCCTGCTTACCGACCTCGGCAGCATCCCGGACGCCGTACATGCCGTGCGCAGCGGGGCATCCGACTACCTGGTGCGGCCACTGGCGCCCGAGCAACTGCTTGCCGCCGTGGAGCGTGCGCAGAACGACCGGCCACTGATGCCTGCAAAGGAGGGCGAAGCGCCCGCCCACAGCCGCCTGATGATCGGCTCCTGTGCGGCCATGCATCAGCTGTACGACCGCATCAACAAGGTCGCACCAACCGAGTCCACCGTTCTGATTCAAGGCGAGTCCGGTACCGGCAAGGAGCTGGTGGCACGGGCGCTGCACCAGTCCAGCCGCCGGCAGCACGCGCCCATGATCTCGCTGAACTGCGCAGCCATTCCCGAGACATTGATCGAGTCGGAGCTGTTTGGCCATGAAAGGGGTGCGTTTACCGGTGCCAGCAATACCCGCAGCGGTCTGATCGAGGCCGCTCATGGTGGCACCCTGTTTCTCGATGAAATTGGCGAGCTGCCGCTCGAAGCACAGGCCCGGCTGCTCAGAGTCCTGCAGGAAGGCGAAATCCGTCGCGTCGGCTCAACCCAGATGCGCACCGTCGACGTCCGCCTGATCGCTGCCACCCACCGGGACCTGAAGCGCCTCACCAGTACCGGCAATTTTCGGGAAGACCTCTATTACAGGTTGAACGTCCTGACATTGGATGTGCCGCCGCTGCGTGACCGGGGCAATGACGTGGTCGAGCTTGCCAACGCCATGCTCAAGGCGGCGGGCAAGAAGTTCAACAAGCCGGGACTGCTGCTGCCCCCCGAGACACTCCGCGTCATCACGCACTACCAGTGGCCCGGTAACGTTCGGGAACTGGAGAACGCGATCGAGCGGGCCGTGATTCTGTGTGAGGGCTACGAAATTTCCCCGTCTCTTCTCGCCATCGACGCCAGTGCGTCGTTACGCCTGCCAAGCAGTGACGGCGAAGCCGGCAATGGCGAGAAAACCAGCCTGGAAGACTATTTCGTCAACTTTGTTCTCGAACACCAGGACCAGTTGACCGAAACCGAACTTGCCCAGAAGCTGGGCATCAGCCGCAAGAGTCTGTGGGAGCGGCGCCAGCGCCTGGGCATTCCGCGCAAAGGGACACGTCAACGCGGTCCACGGCGCAATCGGGTACAATCCTAAACTGCGGATCCAGACCGCGCATGGCACGTCAGACATTACATCTCGAAACCATTGTTACCGGCACTGGGGTAATGCTGTAACAGTGGTAACACAGCGGTTGTAGCGAATATCTATAACCTGCTGTTTTTAAACGTCTTTTTTCGTGCTGGCGCAGGGAAAACCTGGCACGGATCTGGCTTTGTACAGAAGGGGCCAGATTGGTCCGGTGTTCTCGAGGGGAGGGGACGCCAGCAGATGAACGGCGGGCCGGACAACAACGGCCAAGGCATGGCACCAACATAAGGTGACAGCCCATAATGGACCCGCCGTCATGCCTCAGGGGGAAGCCAGGCTTCCCCTTTTTATTTTGGCGCCAGTTTCGTTTATCTTTGTTCCTCAAGCTTGGATCAGACCGGTCAAGCGCCGGCGCACAGCCGCCGACGGGTCACAGAGCGACCGCACCGGCCATGCCCGCGCCAACCTGCCCAGCAAATGCGGTAGACGGCGCCCGTTCCCATTGGAAATCTCAAAACGCATGAAGTCACCCAAACCGACTGACACCCGCAGCGTCAGTACAGACCCAGTCAGACTCACTGCTTCGAAGCATCACATCGACCCCAATCTGGTCGACGCCGGTGCCATCAGTGTCGTCGAAGGCCTGCGTGCTGCCGGCTACGAAGCCCTGTTGGTCGGCGGCTGTGTGCGCGACCTGATGCTGGGGCTGACGCCGAAGGATTTCGATGTCGCGACCAGCGCTACACCGGAACAGGTCAAACAGGTATTCCGGCGCGCCCGCCTGATCGGCCGCCGCTTCCGCATTGCGCATGTCCGTTTCGGCCGGGACATTGTCGAAGTGTCCACTTTCCGGCGCCAGGTCGCCGCAGATGAGCCACCAGCCCGGGGCGGCCAGCGTAATGGCGATGTACAGGCGCTTTCCGCCCAGGGCATGCTGCTGCGCGACAACGCCTGGGGCACACTGAAAGAAGATGCCTTTCGGCGAGATTTCACCGTCAATGCCCTGTACTACGACCCGCTCGAGCAAACGGTGATCGACTACACCGGCGGTGTCGCCGACTTGCGCAACCGGCGGCTGCGCCTGATCGGCGTGCCCGATGTCCGCTATCGCGAAGATCCGGTTCGGATCCTTCGGGCGCTGCGGTTTGCCGGCAAGCTCGGTTTTGGTCTGGAAGAAGCCACCGCTGCCGGAATCGCCAATACCGTGCACCTGATCGGTGAGGTGGCGCCGGCCCGGCTGTTCGATGAAATCTGCAAGTTGTTTCTGCATGGCCATGCAGAAAACGCCTGGCATCTGCTGGTCGAATGGGATCTGCTCGGCTATCTGTTCCCAGACGTGGACCCGGCGCCGCATACCCTGGAGTTGATCGAGGCCGCAATGCGGGGCACCGACAGGCGCATTCAGGATGAGCGGCCGGTGACCCCCGGCTTTCTGATCGCCGTCCTGCTGTGGGACGTCTATCTCGAACAACTGGGACGCCTGCTGGATGAACTGCCGCCAGAGCCGGCACGGGAGGCCGCCAGCAGCAACGCCCTGGCCTTCCAGGCGGAAACCATGGCCATCCCCAAGCGCATCAGCCAGTTCGTGCGTGAAGTCTGGATGCTCCAGCCGCGGCTCGAAGCCCGCTTGTCACGCAACGTCGAGCGCCTGGTCCAGCAACAGCGTTTCCGCGCAGCCTACGATTTTCTGCTGCTGCGCGCCGAGACCGGGGAGATCGATCCGGCGCTCGCCCAGTGGTGGACCGACTATCAAGCCGTCGATGCGGAGCAGCGAGCGGCCATGCGGCAGGCGCTGCCCAACCCCAAAGGGGCCCGCAAGAAACGACCTCGACGGCCGCGCAAGCGCAGCAAGACAGGCCAGACACCAGGCCATGAGTGATCCCACACAGGATCTGCAATTGCAGACCGATTACATCGTCGTTGAGGGCCCCATCGGGGTCGGCAAGACCACGCTGGCGCGGCGGCTGGCCGACAGCCTGGGCTGCAGCTGCCTGCTCGAGCCGGCTGCGGACAACCCCTTCCTCGACCGCTTCTACACCGAAGGCCGGCGCCACGCGTTGTCGACCCAACTGTATTTTTTGCTGCAACGCCACCAGCAGATGAGCGTGCTTGAGCATCAGGATCTGTTCCAGCCACAGCTGGTCGCCGACTTTCTGCTGCAGAAGGACCGGCTGTTTGCCGAAGTCACCCTCGATGCCCAGGAGCTGGCACTGTACAACCAGATCCAGCAGAGCCTGGACACGCGGGGACCAGTACCAGACCTGGTGATCTACCTGCAGGCGCCCGCCCAGGTGCTGCTGGAACGGATCCGACGCCGGGGCGTGCCTGCCGAGCGCCACCTGGATGCCGAGTACCTGAATGCCCTGATCGAGGCATACACGCGGTTCTTTTACTTTTATGATGAAGCGCCACTGCTGATCGTGAACGCCAGCGAAATCGATCTCGCCAACAACGACGATCACTACGGGGCCTTGCTCAGCAGCATCGAACGGATGCAGCATTCAGGCAGCGGTATGCGGCAGTACTTCAACCCACATCCGACGTTGATATAGGCAGGACCATGAGCAGTCACAGCGGAAAGCAGAATGTAACGGTCAACACGCTGCAACGCATGAAGGCCAAAGGCCAGAAATTTGCCGCTCTGGCCGCTTACGATGCCCTGTTCGCGGAGCTGATCAGCAATGCCGGTGTCGAGGTCATCCTGGTCGGTGACTCCCTGGGCATGGTGTTGCAGGGCCACGACAGCACCCTGCCTGTCACGCTCGATCACATGGTTTACCACATGAACTGCATCCGGCGCGGCAATCGCGGCGCCATGATCATGGCCGATTTGCCGTTCATGACCTACGCCTCCGAAGGGCAGTCACTGGAGTCCGCCGCGCTACTGATGCGGGCCGGCGCGCACATGGTCAAGCTCGAAGGCGGCGCCTGGCTGGCTGAATCGACGCGCTTGCTCAGCGAGCGCGGCATTCCGGTCTGCGCCCACATGGGTTTGACGCCGCAATCGATCAACCGTATTGGCGGCTTCCGTGTCCAGGGCCGTGACCCGGAGCAGGCGCACACGATTATTGAAGAGGCACTGCTGCTGCAGGAGGCCGGTGCCGCCGTTCTGTTGCTGGAATGTGTCCCAGTCAACCTGGGCAAGGAAATCACCGAGAAGCTGGAGATCCCGGTCATCGGCATCGGGGCCGGACCGCACACGGACGGCCAGATCATGGTCATGCACGACATGCTCGGCATCACACCGCCGGCCATCAAGCCGCCAAAGTTCATCAAAAACTTCCTGCCGGAAAGCGACAACGGCATTCCAGGTGCCTTCAAGGCCTACGCCGATGCCGTACACGAAGGCCGCTTCCCCGGCCCTGAACACTGCTTCAACTGAACACCGCCATGCAGCGCCGTGAGGGTATAGCCGAGACCCGAAGTACCATTGCCAGGCTCCGCAGCGCCACCGACACGGCGGACAAGCGGCCCGCTATAGGCTTGGTGCCAACCATGGGCAACCTCCATGAGGGGCACCTGAAACTGGTTGCGGCTTGCCTGAAACAGTGCCAGCACGCGGTAGTGAGCATTTACGTCAACCCGCTGCAATTCGGCCCTAATGAAGATTTCGGCAGCTACCCGCGAACCCTGGATGCTGACCTTGAAAAACTGCAGGATGCCGGTGCCAGCCTGGTCTTCATCCCCCAGGATGCGGAACTCTATCCCGAGGGGCGCGACAACCAGACTCGAATTCATGTGCCAGGCATCAGCGACATTCTGTGTGGTGCCAGCCGTCCGGGACACTTCGACGGCGTTGCTACCATCGTTCTGAAGCTGTTCAACATCGTGCAGCCTGACCGGGCCTTTTTTGGACGCAAGGACTTCCAGCAGCTCCAGGTGCTGCGCACCATGGCGCGCCAGCTGAATCTGCCCATCGAACTGGTTGGCGTGCCGACGCAACGCGCAGACGACGGGCTCGCGCTCAGCAGCCGCAACCAGTACCTGACGCCTGCAGAGCGTGAGCGCGCGCCGGCGCTGTATGCCACGCTGCAGGCGCTGGGCGAACGCCTGCAGGCCGGAGAGCGCGACTTCCAGGGGCTGGTGTCGAAAGGCCGGCAGCTGCTTGAGCAGGCCGGCATGCGGCCTGATTACGTGGAAATTCGCAATCCGGAAACCCTGCAGCCGCCGGCCGAAGCCGATCAGGCATTCGTGCTGCTTTGTGCCGCCTATCTGGGCAAGGCACGGCTGATCGACAACCTGGTCGTCGGCACACCGGAGACAAGCTGATGCCCCTCCGGATACCCACCGAGTTACCGGCCTGGCAGACGCTGCAACGGCTGGCAGCTGACATTCAAGGGCCCACGTTGCGGGAACTCGGACAGCAACAGGGCCGCTTTGCTTCCTTCAGCTTTCAGGCCGGGCCACTGCTGCTGGATCTCGCCAAGCAGCGCCTGACCCCACAGGTACTCGACGCATTGCTCGCGCTCGCCGAACAGGCTGACTTGCCGGGCGGCATCCAACGTCTGCTGCGTGGCGACTTCGTCAATCCGACCGAAGGCAGAGCCGCCCTCCACACCGCCCTGCGGGCTCGGTCGGAAGATCGGCCGTCCGCTGTCAGCACCGAGATTGAAACGGCCCAGGCCCAGATGCAGGCATTGGCCGCTGACCTCCATGCCGGCCGTTGGCGCGGCCACACCGGAAAAGCCATTACGGACGTCGTACACATCGGCATCGGCGGCTCAAACCTGGGGCCGGAATTCGTGCTGGAAGCTTTGCAGTACCAGAACACGGGACGCTTTCGCATCCACTTTCTGGCCAGCGTCGACGGCCACCTGACCGAACGCCTGCTCGCCAGTCTGGACCCGGAGCGAACCTTGTTCATTCTGGTTTCCAAATCCTTTTCGACGATGGAAACCCGGGTGAATGCCGAAACGGCGAGAAGCTGGCTGCTGGAACGCAGCGGCGACCGCGCCGCTTTGGCGCGGCACTTTCTGGCTGTTACGGCCAGGCCCAAGGCGGCTCAGGAATTCGGCATCGCCGCCGAGAACGTCCTGCCCATGTGGGACTGGGTTGGTGGACGCTATTCACTGTGGTCCGCGGTCGGGCTGCCGCTGTTGCTGGCTGTGGGCCCGGACAATTTCAGTCGGCTGCTGGCCGGAGCACGCGCCATGGACCAGCACCTGGCCGAGGCGCCGCTGGCACAGAACCTGCCGGTTCTGCTCGCACTGATTGGCATCTGGAACAGCAATTTCCTCGGCGCGCACTCGCACGCGGTGCTTTGCTACGACCATCGGCTGCGCCGACTGACCGACTACCTGCAGCAGCTGGAGACCGAGAGCAACGGCAAGACCGTACGCCTTGACGGTACTGTCAGCGAAATCCCCACAACGCCGGTACTCTGGGGCGGTGAAGAGCCGAATGGCCAGCACAGCTTTCACCAGATGCTGCATCAGGGCACGGTCCACCTGAGCCTGGACTTTGTGCTGTGTCGCGCAGCGGACCACCAGCTGCCCAAGCACCACCATTGGCTGCAGGCCAGTGCCCTGAGCCAGAGTGAAGCACTGCTGCGCGGACGATCATTGCGCGAACTGGACGACCCTGAAGACCCCTACGCCATCCACCGTCTCGTTCCGGGCAATCGGCCCTCGACCACCATCGTGCTCGACCGCCTGACACCGGAGTCGCTGGGCTGGTTGATCGCCCTGTACGAGCACAAAGTGTACTGTCAGAGCCTGATCTGGCAGATCAATCCTTTTGACCAGTGGGGGGTCGAACTGGGTAAAGTATTGGCGACACAGATACACGCCGAACTGTCAGGCGGTGGCGAGGCCAGGCATGATGCTTCTACCGCCGGGCTGATCCGGCACCTGCGTGACCAACATTCCAAAGCCAAACACGCTGGGGGCACCGATGAGCGAGATCCGAACCTATCCGGTACCTGACGCTGTCAGGCAGCGCAGCCTGATCGATGAGGCCACCTATCAAACCATGTACCAACGGTCTGTCGATGACCCGGAGAACTTCTGGGCGGAGCAGGCGGAACGCTTCCTGAGCTGGCAACAGCCTTGGTCTGAGGTGCATAGCGCCGACATGCCCAAGGGCCGTGTCACCTGGTTCAGCGGCGGTCGGCTCAACGCCTGCTACAACTGTGTCGACCGGCACCTGCCGGACCGCGCCAGCCAGACCGCCATCATCTGGGAAGGCGATGAGCCAGATCAGGACCAGCACATCAGCTTCCAGACGCTGTATGAGCAGGTCTGTCGGCTCGCCAATGGCCTGCGCAGCCGCGGGGTCAAGAAAGGCGATCGGGTCTGTATCTACATGCCGATGATTCCGGAAGCGGCCTACGCCATGCTGGCCTGCGCCCGGCTGGGCGCCATTCACTCGGTCGTCTTTGGCGGCTTCTCGCCGCAGTCTCTGCAGGATCGCATTCTCGATTCTGACTGCCAGGTCGTGATCACGGCCGACCAGGGCATTCGCGGCGGTAAGGTTGTGCCATTGAAAGAGAATACCGAGCAGGCGCTGAAGGCCTGTCCCAACGTGCATACGGTTGTGATGGTCGAGCGCACCGGCGCCGACGTCAGCTTCAATCCAGATCGGGACGTACGCTATCAGGCATTGATTGACGCGCAGGATGCCGAGTGCGAGCCCGCGTGGATGGATGCCGAAGATCCGCTGTTTATCCTGTACACCTCCGGCTCCACCGGCAAGCCCAAAGGCGTCCAGCACAGCACCGGCGGCTACCTGTTGCAGGCCGCGATCACCCACAAGTATGTATTCGATTATCAGGATGGGGACATCTACTGGTGCACGGCCGACGTCGGCTGGGTGACCGGTCACTCCTACATCGTCTACGGACCGCTGGCCAATGGCGCAACAACGCTGATGTTCGAAGGTGTGCCAACTTATCCGGATGCATCACGCTGCTGGCAAGTGGTTGATAAGCACAACGTCAGCATCTTCTATACCGCACCAACTGCCATCCGTCAGCTGATGGGTCAGGGCGACGAGTTCGTCACGCGCTGCGGGCGCGACTCGCTGCGCCTGTTGGGCACGGTCGGCGAACCCATCAACCCAGAAGCCTGGGAGTGGTATTACCACATTGTCGGAAACGAGCGCTGCCCGATCGTCGACACCTGGTGGCAGACCGAAACCGGTGCCATCATGATCAGCCCGCTGCCAGGTGCAACGCCGCTCAAGCCCGGCTCCGCGACGCGGCCGTTCTTCGGTATACAGCCCGGCCTGGTCGATGAAAACGGCAAGCTCATTGAAGAGACCGAAGCCCGCGGCAACCTGGTCATTCGCCACAGCTGGCCTGGACAGATCCGTACCGTCTATGGTGATCACCAGCGCGTCATCGACACCTATTACCGACAGTACCCGGAGTACTACTTCACCGGTGACGGCGCACGGCGTGACGCGGATGGCTATTACTGGATCACTGGCAGGGTCGATGATGTGCTGAATATTTCAGGTCACCGACTGGGCACAGCCGAAGTGGAGAGTGCCCTGGTACTGCATGATCAGGTTGCGGAAGCTGCCGTGGTGGGCTACCCGCACGCCGTAAAGGGCGAGGGCATCTATGCCTATGTCACACTGATGCACGATGCCGAGCCAACGGAGAAGTTGCGCGAGGAACTGGTGCAAATCGTGCGACAGGAGATTGGCCCCTTTGCCAAACCCGACGTGATTCAGTGGGCGCCCGGCCTGCCTAAGACCCGGTCAGGCAAGATCATGCGCCGAATTCTGCGCAAGATCGCTGCCAATGAACTCGACAACTTAGGCGACACCACCACGTTGGCCGATCCGGCTGTGGTGGATGACTTGAAGGCGAATCGTGTAGAACCGAAATAGGCTCTCGGAAGGAAGGTCGGGGCTGCCGTAGCAGCCCCGATCATCATCAGAAGCTGAAGCGGGCACCAAAAACAATACCGGGCTCTCCATCTTCGATGTCCAGCTCACCCAGCAAGTGAATATTGTTGGCCAGCCCGTACAGCACACGGCCAGTCAAGCCAACGTGATTACCCACGTAGTCGTTGAGCCGTACGATGCGCAGCTCACCACCGACTTCCACATTATCCAACGCATGCCAGCGGACACCACCGCGAATGGATGCACCAGCCGTTGTGTCACTGGGCACATCCCCGGCAAAGCGGGACATTTCCAGCGCGCCGCCCGCATAGATGTCCAGATTGATGTCGTCCGGCAGCGGGATCATCGTCAACCGATAGCCGCCGCCCAGCGAGACACGCAGAAAGTCGACGTCGTCCGTCAGGTAACGGCCGTTGGCAAAGCCGAAGATCTCTTCAGTGATCTGAAAACCACCACCAACACGGAGGCCAATGAAGTCTTCGCC
>SKXG01000003.1 GCA_007128525.1 Pseudomonadales bacterium
AGAGCCCTGAGTATGTGCGCGAGCTGGTGCAGCATCATGTCGGCGGTTATCTGAAGATCGCACCTGAAGCCATCGGCGAAGGGCCGCTGAGCAAGATGATGAAGCCTGGCGTGGGGACGTACCATCGCTTCCGCGAGCTGTTTGATCGGTATTCGAAAGAAGCCGGCAAAGAGCAGTACCTGATACCCTATTTCATTGCGGCGCATCCTGGCACCACGGATGAGGACATGCTGGAGCTGGCGCTTTGGCTGAAGGAGAACGGTTTTCGTGCGGATCAGGTACAGGCCTTTCTGCCGTCACCGATGGCGACCGCCACCGCCATGTACCATTCGGAAAAGAATCCGCTGCGCAAGGTGACGCGCGACAGCGAGTCTGTGGTGGTACCGCGCGGCCTGAAGCAGCGCCGCCTGCACAAGGCCTTTCTACGTTACCACGACGCCGACAACTGGCCACTGTTGCGTGAAGCGCTGCAGCGCATGGGCCGGGCCGATCTGATTGGTAACGGCAAGCGCCATCTGATTCCACGCTATCAGCCCGCGGGCACGGGTGGGCAACCGGAGGGGCGTCGCGGACCAGGCAAGAAAGGTCAGGCGCCGCAGAAGTTCCGCACCCAGCACACCAGACCCTGGCGACGTTCGGGCAAGCGCAACAGCCCCGTACAGGGCGGCTGAGCGGAATTGGTCAGGGCAGGATTTCGATCAGCGTGCCGTCGCGCACCAGCTTCCAGATCTCATCCATCGCAGCATTGTCGTTGACGGCGACGCAGCCTTCGGTCCAGTCCTGACCTTCAAAATTCAGGCGCTGTTGTTCCGTCTCGACGCTGTTCGGCAGGCCGTGAATCATGATATTGCCGCCAGGGTCCAAACCCTCTGCTTCGGCGCGCGCCACATCCTGCTCGTTGGGGTATGAGATGCGGATGGAGCGATAGAAATTGCTGTTCGGGTTGCGCGTGTCCAGTGTGTAGACGCCCTCCGGAGTGCGATGGTCGCCGGACATGAACTTGTGTCCTTCCGGGTCACCCCCCAGTGAGATTTCATACTCGCGGACGATACGGTCGCCATTGAGCAGAAACAGGCGTCGCTCGTTCTTGATTACCCGTACCAGGTCGACCTCGGGCAGCATCTCGGCTTGTGCCGGCTGGCTCCAGCCAATCGTCGTCAGCATCACCAGTGCTGCCAGCGTGGCGAAGGTGCCGCCAAGCAGCAAGGATACGGGTCGGGTTGATCGTTTGAGTCGCGCAGTCACCGGAACATCCCTGTCTCTGTGCGCCTGGTCAGCGCAATAATGTTGGCTCCTGTCGCCATATCGGCTGCCGCTCATGTTGGCTGCCGCTACAGGAGCTTCACTAGACCTCAGTGTAGTCCAGAATCTCTCGCCAGGCTGCCAACTTGTCCGCAGGCCGCATAGCGGCATGAGCCGGGCTGGTTGAGGGCAGTTGGCGAATGGTCAGGTCCGGCCAGTGTATGGCCAGGACTTGCCGAAAACCCTGGCGCAACAAGCGCATCGCTGTTCCGCCATTGCAGATAATATGACCGATCGATGGATTGTCTTGCAAGAGGGTGTCAATCAGGTTGAAGCGCACACTGTCGCGTTCAATCGCGCTGTCCAGGCTGCCTGACCGCCGGCAGCTGCCGACGACATCCCACAGGGCGATGCCCTGTGCCTTGAGAATCTGCAGGCGCTCAGCGTATGGCCGCTCCGGCGCGGCGCCGAACAGGGCGCCCATAATTGGCCAGAACTGGTTGCGAGGATGGGCGTAATAGCAGGCTACCGACAGCGATGCGGCGCCCGGCATCGAACCGAGAATCAGCAGCCGCGGCTGCGCCGGCAGCACTGGTGGCAGACCATGCAGCAGCATACGTCCGTCCAGGTTCCCGTTCCGGCTCTCGTTATGGCTCCGGTCCTGGTCTGCGCACTGGTCTCTGCCCGGCGCTGTCTTTCTGGCCGCCTTCCTGGTCATGGCTTGTGGTCCTGCGCCAGTGTGGCGGGAAGCAGGCCGCAGGCGATGCCATCTTCGATCATCCATGGGGTGAATCGATCAGGTGCCTGACGGTACTCGCTGGCGAGCTGGTCGATGGTCAGCAGCCGTACGGCAGCCACCTCATCGGGATCCGGATGTAGTGGCCCATCAAAACTGCCGCGAAAGCTCTGGGTCTCTTCGCGGTCGAGTATGCCCAGTGCCGGCAGCGCCTGGACCTGCCGCTTGGGTGACGCCAGTGCCTGCAGGGACACATCTGCGACCTGCAGCTCTTCGCGCAGGCCGCGCTGGGCTCCTGCCAGGAAGCACTCGCCGGGCTGCAGGTGCTCGCCGACACTGAAGTCCCAGCAATCTGGAAACAGGTCCTTGCCGGGTGCGCGCTGCTGCAGCCAAAGACGGCCATCGGAGTGGAACAGCCAGACATGGGCAGACCGGTGCCACCAGCCCTCACGGTGCACCTCGGAGCGCGGCTTGAGCCCCAGAGGCCGCCCCGCATCATCGAAGATTTCGAACAGTTCCTCCGACATAACGGCATCATCCGCAGGCCTGACCACGGCTGCAAGCGCTGCCCGACGCCGGATTCCCCTGAACGCTGATGCCAAGGTGAGATGTCCGGTCTGTGATCCAGGGCGTGGCGACCTGCCAAACCCTCGACTAGTCTTGAAAGGGCACGGTGCTGTTTGTGCCGTCCCACCTGTATTTGCCCTATTTGAACCTGGCTGCCAATCCGGCCGCCCTGTAAGGAATACTCATGGACGCAAGATCTGTGTTTGCCGGCCTTCTGGCCTTTACCATGCTGGCCGCACAGGCTGGCCCTGCCAGCCAGCCCAGTGGCGCCCAGCTCACGCAGCCGGGTACCGGCTTCGGACGCTTCGAACGCTATCCCACGGGGAACCCGGCTTCCCCGGCCGCCTCGGAGCCGGGCATCAGCTTTGGCCTGTTGAGCAGCTTTGGCGGCGGCCTGGAAGTGGGCGCCGCGGAAGACTTCGACTCCCGGATAGACGACATCATTGATGCGTTCGAGGAGCTGGAACAGGAACTGGCGTTCCTGACGCCCGGCATGATGACGGCGGTCGAGATCAACGATCTGATCGATCGCATCAACGGCTTTGAGACCCAGGCCAACACCCTGGTCGCCGATCTGGCGGAAGACGGCTATTTCAAGTTCAATGCCGGCCTGATCGGCCCCGGCGCACCGTTGAGTTTTGGAGCGCTTGGCGTTGGTGGTGTCGTCACCCTGAGCTACGACGGGTTCGCTGAGTTTCGGGCCGGTCTTGTGGCCACCGACGATGCCTTCAGTTTTGGGTTACAGGATGTCATCTATCAGCCGGGCCAGAGTTTTGATGTTGTCGATGACAATGATCGCCTCGTTGTCGTGATTGATGGCGAGGAATTCGAGTTTCGGGCATCAGAAAACGCTGGTGTCGCCATTCAAGGCGCGGTGGTGGGTCGCGTCAGTGGCGGGTATTCACGGCCGGTGTGGTCCAACAACCTCGGTCTGCTCTATGCCGGTGGTCAGCTGCACATGTATCGCGTTACGACGGCGCGCGTCGGGCGCCTGCTGGACGATGACGAAAGCGCCATCGATGAGGCCGATGATGTGCTGGATGAGAATCAACGCAAGAGCAATGGCTTCGGCATCGACGCCGGACTGCTGTGGGTGGCGGATGCTTACCAGCTTGGGCTGACACTGCGCAATTTGAACGAGCCCTCGTTCAGTTATCCAGATGCCTGCAACGGTGGTGATGAACAGACCTGTGCGTTCTACACGGCGAATCCAGGCGCTGCGCGCAATGGCAGCAGCTGGACCATGGAGCGCCAGGCCACGGTCAGCGGCGCATTGCACAATGAAAGACAGACCTGGCTGCTGACGGCAGCGCTGGATCTGAATTCGGTCGTCGACAGCACCGGTGATGACTATCAGTGGCTGGCAGCCGGTTTGGCCTATCAGCCGCTGCGCGGCTGGGTGCCGAGCCCGAGGGTGGGATTGCGGCGCAATCTGGCCGGGGAAGAGCTGTCGTATGTCAGCGTTGGCGTGAGCCTGTTCCGGATACTGCATATCGACTATTCGCAGGCCCTCGACTCAACGCGCTTTGACGGCGACAGCATTCCGCGCGCCATGCAGCTCAATGCCGGGTTGTACTTCGAGTTCTAAAGCGCGGCTGGCCTGAGGAAACCACGGCCCGGCTGCCCGGTGCAGTCGGGCCGTGTTCGCCTTAACAGGCCGTTTTTCAACGGCCTGTTAATAGCGCAGAGAGCGTGGCTCCGGCACCGTACGGATTATGATGGCCAGGGCAATCAGCTGCAGTACGATGCAGGTGATGAACAGCGCCTGGTACGACCCCATTGCGATCAGCCCACCCATGACCGGCCCAATGGTGCCAATCAGATTGACCGCAGTGCCGGATGCGGCCAGGCGCAGCGGAATGTCTTCCGTGCGCCCGAACTCCATCACCATGTTCTGACTGGCCTGGGCAAAGCCCCCTTGGGCGAGGCCCATAATGATGAAGAAAATAATCATCCCGCTCAGGTCGTGTGTAAACAGCAGCTGCACATGCGACAGTGTCCAGAGTGCCAGCGTCGCGATCATCACAATGCGATAGCCACGGCGATCTGCGAGCAGGCCCCAGAAAATGTTGGTGACGCTCGACGTGATCATCCAGACCGTGGTCAGCAGGCCAAGCGCGCTGCCTGAAATCTCCATCCGTGAGGCAGCGAACAGGATGTAGAAGGGCATCGCCATGCGCCCAAAGGACGCCAGCGCGCGGGCATAGAAGAACTTCGCGAATGCCGGGTCGTCACGCAACAGGCCGGGCAGCAGCCGCAGTGTGCCTTTGACCGATTCCTTTTGCTTGACCGTGACGGAGCCGGGTTCTTTGGTGGTGGCGAGTGCCAGCAGGCCGGCCATGCCGATGATGAAAGCCAGCGTGAATACGGTGGCATAGCCATCGCCGAACAGGTCCTGTTCAATGATGTAGGCGCCCGCGATATAAGAGACTGCAGCCGAGGAGAGGCCTGCAAGAAAATTGCGGATGCCGGTAACAACACCGCGTTTGTTAACCGGTATGACTTTGGCGCGCAGTGAGTTCTGTGTGACCTGATACATGCCCTGAAAGAAACCCATCAGGGTCAGCATCAGGATCACGACATACAGCGTTGGTGTGGTTGCGAGCAGGAAGCCGGCCAGTGCCATGCCCAGGATCTGTAGTCGCATCAACACACCGACGGTCAGCATGGTGCCCAGAATATGGGTGCGATGACCGATCATCGAGGCGCCGATCACGGGGCTGGCCACTGTGCCGGCAGCCTGCAGCGAGCGCGCCAGGCCGACCGCGAAGTCTGAGCCCGACAACGCGAACAGGTAGGCGGGCAGGAACGTCGGCGCCTGGACGAGACGGAAGCCGGTCTGACCGAACATGCCATTGACCACCTGAGCGCTGACATTTCTTGTCAGGTGGCGATTTACAAAGGCATTGTATTCGGCCTGCGGATCATCTGAATCCGCAGGCGTCGGGGTTCGATTCATACCGGCACAAGTGTTGCGTACAGGAACAGCGCTGAAGCCGTCAGACCCAACAGGCTGCGTACGTTGTTCAGCAGGCCCCAGCGCCTGAGCAGGAGGTTGGCGCGCGCCTCCTCGAGGTCCGGCCCTTCTTCGAGCAACTCACTGAGCAGTGGTGTAATGGCCAGAATGGTGAAGGGAATGATGGCGAACACCGCGACGCTGCCCACAAACCAGATTGTGCGGTCGTCATAGGTCCACACGCCCAGTGAACTGATGGTGGCCACCAGGACCAGCGTGAACATCAACATGATGGCGCGGCGATAGCTGTGCGGAAACACCTGGGTCGCCAGCGTGGTGCCACAGGCCAGGCGTGCCGGATGCTCGACCAGGCTGGCATAGGCAGAGGCGCCGGTGTACATGGTGGTGCTCAACAGAGCGATGAACTGCAGAGTCTGTGCTGCCATCTTTTATCCGCCCTCCTCGGATATTGTCTCGGCTTTACCAGACAGCATACTACAAAGGGCAAGGCCGGCCGGACGCGCTGGCCGGCGGGCGGTGTCAAACCCGTTTCGGTTCTTTGACGATAAAGGCCATCACAGCCATGCCACCCAGGCCGATAATGGCAGTAACCACAGTCGCACTGGCCAGGCTGAAGGCTTCAGCCACGGGCCCGATCACCAGCGGCCCCCCGACCTGTCCAGAGTCCCCCATCATGCGCCACACGCCGAGGAATTCGCCGCGTTTGTCTTTCGGTGCGTAATCCGATCCCATGGTCATCTGTATGCCGGTGCCAAAGCCGTTGCCGACCCCGGAGATGCCGGCGACCAGCACCAGCGGCCACAGGCTGCCTGCCAGTGGCAGCAGAAACATGCTGAGGATCACCAGCCCGAAGCAGGGCAGTGCCGTCGCTTTGTGCCCGCGCGCATCGAGCAGATAGCCTGCTGGGTAGGACATGAGAATTTCCAGCGCAGAGCTGAACATGAACAACATGCCGACCTGCGCCTCATTGAGGCCAATCGCCGTGCCCCAGAGCGGCAGCAGCAGCATCCGGCCTGAGCGCAGCACAGCCAGGCCGATATTGGCGACTCCGGCAGTGCGGAAAGTCGGCCAGTGATCGCGGATGATGCGAGCAGTGCTGTGCAGGCCAGGGCCACCGGCCAGGTCGTACTCGGGGCGCGAGTTGGTGGTAAACAACACCACCAGCAACAGCGATGCAAAGGCGCAGGCGCCGGCGGCCAAGAAAGCGACGTCATAGCCGAAGCCGGTGGCAAGCCCGCCGCCGGCCACCGGGCCGACCAGCATACCAACGCGCTGTATGCCCCCAAGTGCGGCAATGGCCCGGCCACGCATCTCCAATGGTGCGGCCTCGGTGACATAGACAAGCCGGGCCAGCAGCCAGGAACCGCTGCCTGCGCCATAGACGACTGTCAGCAGCCCGGCCAGGAACAGGCTCTGCGTCTGACCCAGCAATACACTGGAGCCGCCCAGCAGGAGCAGCGCGCTGAGCATGATCCACTTGTCACCAAAGCGGGCGACCAGCATCCCGGACGGGACATTGGAGACCAGGCTGCCGATGCCGCGCAGTGCCAGCAGGGTTGCCGCAAAACTTGCACCGCCGTCGAGCTGCAGGGCATACAGCGGCAGCAGCACCAACACCGCCTGTTGCCCGGCCGCGATCAGGAAAGACGGCAGATAGACTGGCAGCCAGAGTTTGCCCATACCCGGGCCGCCCTCAACTGCGAATGATGCGCCGGCGAATCTCGCCGGAGATCATGTCGATGATGAGGACGATCAGGATTGTGAGGAGCAGTACCGCTGCCGCCTTTTCAAAGTGCCGGTAGCGCAATGTGTTCAGCAGGACGCCACCCACGCCACCGGCGCCAACGACACCGAGCACCGCAGACGCGCGGATGTTCAATTCAAAACGGAACAGCCAGTGCGCGACGATCTCCGGCAACACCTGAGGCACCACGGCGTAGCGCAGCGCGAGCAGCCGTGACCCGCCGCTGGCCTGTACCGCCTCCACCGGGCCCAGATCAATGGACTCCACCACCTCAGCGCCGAGCTTGGTCAGCATACCGATGGAGCTGATGCCAATGGCCATCGCGCCGGCAAAGGGGCCAAGTCCGACAATAGGGACGAAGTAGATGGCCAGCAATATTTCCGGGAATGCCCGCGCCGTGGCGGAAATCAAGTGGGCTATCCGTGAAATGCGGGGGTACAGGTTGCGTGCCCCAAGCAGCGCCAGTGGCAGCGACAGAATGGCTGCGACAATGGTGCCAACCCAGGCAATCTGAATCGACTCGACGATGGCCGGCAGCACCATGTTCCAGCCGTAGGCCATGTCTGCCGGATAGAAGAAGCCCAGTACCCGTGCCAGCTGCGCCGGTAACTGCAGCATGCGGGCCGGCGTGAACTCGATGGCAATCAGCGACGCAATGAAGAGTGCGGCGATGATAAAGGTCAGCCAGGTGCCCCAGCCGACCCGGTTAGGGGGCATTGGCCGGGCGGTCATGTCAGCCGCCTGCGAATCACGGCAGAGACTTGTTCTATAACCAGCACAGCCACCAGTACCACGAGAATGATCATGGTGACGCGCTCATATTCGAAGTTCGAACGCTGCGTTTCCAGAATCATGCCAATGCCGCCGGCGCCGACCAGGCCGAGAATCATCGACGCCCGGATGTTCAGCTCAAAGCCGTAGAGCACGTAAGACACATACTGCGACAGTGACTGGGGCAACGCGCCGTACTGCACCATCTGCCACCAGGAACCGCCTGCAGCGCGTATGGCTTCGGTCAGCCCCATGTCGATGGCTTCCAGAGATTCGGAGTACAGCTTGGAAACCACGGCGATCGTGAACACGGTGAGCGCCAGCGCCCCGGCGATGGGACCAAAGCCGACGGCCGTTGCGAACAGCATGGCCCAGAACAGATCCGGCAGGGTGCGCAGTATGTTCATGAAGTTGCGGTCAACGAACCAGACGAACATGCCCAGCGTGAGATTGCGCGCGGCCAGGACGCTGATGGGGATGGCCAGAATGGCGCCGACCACAGTGCCGATAATGGCAATCTGCACGGTTTCCAGAAACGGGGCGAACAAGCGTGGCAGAAAACTGAAGTCGGGCGGCCAGGACTCCTGTAGCAGGCGCCGGCCCCCGCCAATGTTGCAGACCAGCTCGTTGATCGAGAATCCGATGCCGCGCGCGGACCACCAGGTCATCAGCACCAGAAAGGCGAGCGCGGTACCCCACAGCCACCAGTTGCGCGGCGGCTTCTCCGGCCGGACGCTGACTGCCGCTTCAGCCATGAGACTCCCCGCTCAGCTTCAGGTCGTCTTCAGTGACCGCGCGTCCGTAGATGCGCTGGAAGTCCGCCTCGGTAACCGTGTCCGGTGTGCCGTCGTAGACCAATTCGCCATTGCGCAGGCCGACAATGCGCTGGCCATACTCCTGCGCCAGATCGAGAAAGTGCAGGTTGACCAGTGTGGTGATGCCCAGTTCGCGGTTGATGCGGACCAGGTCGTCCATCACCTGCCGCGAAGTGACCGGATCGAGCGATGCGACCGGCTCGTCAGCCAGGATGATGGACGGCTCCTGGGCCAGCGCCCGGGCAATGCCGACGCGCTGTTGCTGGCCACCCGAGAGCTGGCCAGCTTTGATCCAGGCTTTGTCGGCAATACCAACGCGTTCAAGCGCCCGGAAGGCAATTTCCTTATCGTGGGCCGGCCACAGATTGAGCATGGCGCGCCAGCCCGGGACGTGGGCCAGACGGCCGACCAGCACATTGGACATCACGGTGAGGCGCTTCACCAGCCGGAAGTCCTGAAAGATCATGCCGATCCGGGCCCGCAGGCGACGCAGTTCGGCGCTTTCCTTCTGCGGCACCGAGCGGCCACCCACTTCAATGGTTCCGTCGCTGATTGGATTGAGACCGTTGATGGCGCGCAACAGCGTTGACTTGCCGGCGCCGCTGGAGCCGACGATGACCACAAATTCGCCGGGCTTGATCTCCAGATCCAGGTCCTTCATGCCTACGGTGCCATTGGGGTACACCACACGGGCCTTGCGGAACCGGATGCCGGTCGCGGAATTGCCTGCTGACGGGTTCAAGGCTGCTCCTTATTGGCTGGCGCGTCAGTCGCGCAGTAGTTCGTAGGCATCACGTACCGGGTCGTACAGTCCGGGCTCCACCTCGGTAAAGTCATCGATCTCGTAGAGTGTCCAGAGCACGCGTTCGTCTTCCGGCAGGTGCGCTTCCGATCGCGCCAGTTTGATGAACGCCTCTTTGATGGCCAGCTGCAGGTCCTCCGGCAGACCAGGGCGCAGCTGTACGCCGTCGTTGGGAATCATGGTGGCGTAGGCGAATGCGATGACGCGCTCGCCGACGTCCGGATACTGTGGCCGCACCATGTTGCGGGCGTCATCGTAGGAAACACCGAAACGGACGTCACCGGAGTACACGGCCAGCACCACAGCGTCATGACCGCCAACGAACAGTGCTCGCAAATCGCGCTCATGGTTGATGTCGTACTCTCGCAGCTGCAGTACCGGGAACAGGAAGCCGGACGTGCTGTTCGGGTCGGTAAAGGCCACGTTCTGGCCGCGCATGACGCTGATGTCGCCTTCGCAGCGGAGCATGTCGTTCTCGTCAGGCTCGGGAGGCTCTTTGCAGACCGACGGATCATTGGTCAGCCACTGCGGGCGGTAGCCGGTCTCTCCGCGACGCACCGACAGCAGCAGTGGTTCTATGTCGTAGCGGCGCATGCCGAGCATGGTGGCAAACGGCGGCAGCATGCCGATGTCGGCGCGACCCGAGCCCAGGGCTTCCACCAGGCCGGTATAGTCCTGCGGGACGAATGAACGCACCGGCACGCCCAGCTCCCGGGTCAGGTGATCTTCCAGTGGCTTCAGATTCTCGACCAGTGCTTCGGCTTCCAGTGCCGGTACCAGGCCCAGCACCAACTCCTTGGGCCAGCCCCGTTCATCGACCTGGTCGCCGGCGCAACAGGCACCGAGCATCAGCGCCAGCAATGCCGTCAGCAACGCTCTCATGGATATGAATCAGATGGCGGAATGAACCGCATCCTAGCGGATTTGGCCCATGGCTGTCAGCGTGTACGCGTCCGGTCCGGGATGGCCGGACGCGCCTGATCACTGCGTAGGGATGTTCAGCTCCGCCAGCTTGGCTGCCATGTCCTCGGCCGAGGTCGATGGACGCACGTTGCGGTCAATGGCCAGAATCCGGCCGTCCTTGCCGATGTAGAAGGTGTGCCGGCTGGCCACGCCGTGGCGGTTCAGTACGCCATAGGCCTCGGCGATGGACTTGTCTTCGTCACTGAGCAGTGGGAATTCGGCGCCCATCTCCGCAGCAAAGCGGACATTGATGTCCAGCGGGTCGACGCTTGCCATGAAGTAGGTGGCCTCAAAGGGCGCCAGCAGATGACCGTTTTCTGCCAGCGACTTGCACTCGATGGTGCAGCCTCTGGTGAAGGCCTTGGGAAACCAGGCCAGTACCACGGCCTGTTCGCCTCGAAAGTCCGACAGTCGGTAGGTTTTGCCGTCCGTTGCCTGCAGCTCGAAGTCTGGGGCCCTGTCACCCACCTGCAGCTCATTGGCCAGCAGCGTGGCGCTGCCCAGCCATAAGGCCAGGAACAGGCCTGCCAGTATGCTTATGCGTGTCATGTCATCCTCGCCCGGAAATCGCGCATGAAACCGCTAATGCTAACTCATCATGCGACCGGATGACGGGCCACAGGTTCCCGGGGAATGGGTTCAGGGGTTGCCGTAGCCCAGGGTCTCGATGCGGGAGACACGTCCGTCGATGAAGTGCACGACCCGCATAAAGCGCCGCGGGCCGAAGTCGAAGTGCCAGCTCT
>SKXG01000071.1 GCA_007128525.1 Pseudomonadales bacterium
ATGATGAATGCGATAGCGGCGCCCGCCAAGCGCTTCCTCGTAGACTCTGACGACTCTGCCGCTCTCATCTGTGAAGCGCTCGACATAAGTCAGGGGTACCAGTTCGTCATTCACGTACAGCCGCTTGTTGTGATAGCGCACATGGTCACCCGGAATGCCAATCACCCGTTTGATGTAGTAGAGCTGTTCGTGCGGCGGGATAAACACCATGACTTCACCCCGCTGAGGTTCGCCGATATCGACAACCTTGGTTCCCAGCACGGGCAATCGCAGGCCATAGTTGAACTTGTTCACCAGAATGAAATCGCCCACGGCCAGGTTGGGCTGCATGGATGGCGACGGTATCTGATAAGGCTCATACAAAAAGCTGCGCAGTATCAGGACAAGCAGCAGTACAGGAAAGAACGACCAGGCATAGTCGATCAGCGTCGGCCGCTGCAGCCACTTGGCCTTAATCTCCTCATCATCAGCGTCTGCCGGCTGCGCCGCTACGTGCTCGCTCCAGGCCTGCTGTCGGCGCGGACGCAACACGAGATAATCTAGCAGACTCAGGGCACCTGTGATGATGACCGCCCAGGTCAGCAGCAGCGGAAAATCCAGATTCATTACCGATCCACTTTCAGCGCAGCCAGGAAGGCTTCTTGCGGGATCTCAACACGGCCCACTTGCTTCATGCGTTTCTTGCCTTCCTTTTGTTTTTCCAACAACTTCTTCTTTCGCGTCACATCACCGCCGTAACACTTCGCAGTTACGTTCTTGCGCAGCGCCTTGACCGTCTGCCGTGCAACAACCTGCCCACCGATTGCAGCCTGTATCGCCACGTCGAACATCTGACGCGGAATCAACTCCTTCATCTTTTCGGTCAACTGGCGTCCGCGAGCGTGCGCCTGTGAGCGATGCACAATCAGAGCCAGCGCATCCACCCGATCACCATTGATCAGCACATCGAGCCGCACCAGGTCCGCCGCCTGAAAGCGCAGAAAATTGTAGTCCAGTGAAGCAAAGCCCTTGGTGGCAGACTTGAGCCGATCAAAGAAGTCCATGACCACTTCGCTCATCGGCATCTCATAGTGCACAGCAACCTGGTTGCTCGTGAAGTGCATATTCTTCTGCACCCCGCGGCGTTCTTCCGCCAACGTGATCACGTTACCCACATAGGCCTGCGGTACCAGCACATTGACATCGACAATGGGCTCACGCATCTCCTCAATCTTGCCGGTATCAGGCAGGCGGGAGGGGTTGTCCACATGCAGCGTCTCACCGGATTTGGTCAGCACTTCGTAGACCACCGTCGGCGCTGAAGTGATCAGGTTCAGCCCATACTCGCGCTCCAGCCGTTCCTGGATGATCTCCATGTGGAGCATGCCCAGGAAACCGCAGCGGAAACCAAACCCCAGGGCGTCGGAACTCTCCGGCTCATAGAACAGCGAGGCGTCGTTCAGGGTCAGCTTCTCGAGCGCTTCGCGAAAGCCCTCGAACTCATCGGCACTGACCGGAAACAGTCCGGCGTAGACTTGTGGTTTGACGCGTTCAAAGCCAGGCAACTGCGGCACATCCTGATGTTTGGCCAGTACCAGCGTGTCACCAACGGGCGCGCCATGGATATCCTTGATGCCGGCTACCAGATAGCCGACTTCGCCCGCGCTGAGCGTGGTGTCCTGCTCCGGCTTGGGTGTGAAACGACCCAGCTGGTCTACCCCGTGGGTCTTGCCCACCGACTTGGCCACGATCTTGTCACCGACCCGGACCCGACCTTGCTTGATTCTGACCAGCGATACCACACCAAGGTAGTTGTCGAACCAGGAGTCCACGATCAGCGCCTGCAGCGGCGCGTCCGGATCGCCTTCCGGCGGTGGAATCTTCTTGATCAAGGCTTCCAGCAACGCATCGACACCGACGCCCGTCTTGGCGCTGACGTGGAGTGCATCGCTGGCATCCAGACCGATGATGTCTTCGATTTCGGCCGCAACCCGCTCCGGTTCCGCCTGCGGCAAATCGATCTTGTTCAGCACCGGCACCACTTCCAGCCCTTGATCAATAGCCGTGTAGCAGTTTGCGACTGACTGCGCCTCTACACCCTGCGCAGCATCAACCACCAGCAACGCGCCTTCACAGGCGGCCAGTGAGCGCGACACCTCATAGCTGAAATCGACATGGCCGGGCGTATCGATGAAATTCAGCTGGTAGCGGTTACCGTCACTGGCCTTGTGATACAGCGTGACGCTCTGAGCCTTGATCGTGATGCCACGCTCACGCTCAAGGTCCATGGAATCCAGTACCTGCGACGCCATCTCGCGATCCGTGAGTCCGCCACACATCTGAATCAGACGGTCAGCCAGGGTCGACTTACCGTGATCAATATGGGCGATGATGGAGAAATTGCGTATGTGGTTCAGGCTGGGCACGACGTCTTTATACCGCTAAGTGCTGCTGGCAAGCGCGCGAGTGTAGCGCATACCGATCCCCGATGAAAAACGGGCCTGACAAAGCGTCAGGCCCGTTCAGGTCAACATCTGGCAGCGCGGCTATTCTTCCGGCACCCGTAGCGGCAGGAAGGTGGGTGTCTCGCCGCGCAGGATCAGCACCGGCACCGATCGCCCAGGCGGCAGCTCGTCGACCACCGTGTTGAAGACTTCGATCGAGCTGATTTCCCGATTGTTCAGCCGGGTAATGACGTCGCCGCGGCGAATGCCGGCTTCAGCGGCCGGTCCACTGACGGCCGTCACCCGGACCCCGTCCGTGCCCAGGCGCTCACGCACGTTTTCCGGCAGCGGCTCCACCTGCAACCCAACTCGTGACGGCTCAGGAACCGTTTGTGAGGAGACCCGTTGCTCGCTCTCCGGCTCAGCCAGCCGGCCAATGGTCACGTCCAGGTGCTTGCGCTCCCCGTCCCGCACAATCTCAAGGCGCGCCTCCGTGTCCGGGCGGGCCCGACCGACGAGATGCGGCAGGTCGGACGAAAGATCGATGGACTGGTCATTGAAGCTCAGAATGATGTCACCTTC
>SKXG01000347.1 GCA_007128525.1 Pseudomonadales bacterium
AGTCGATAAAGGTCAGCGCGATTAACGTCCAGGTGAACAGGACGGCCCAGAGCGCCAGCCAGCCAAACCCGAAGTGGGCCACCACCAACAGCGTACAGACGGCCGTCAGCAGCTCTACGGCCGGATAGCGCAGGCTGATGCGGGCGCCGCAGTCGGCACAGCGACCGCGCAGCCAGAGCCACCCGAGCAGCGGGATGTTGTGCCAGGCACGGATCTGGGCGTTGCAGTGCGGACAGCGTGAACGTGGCACGACCAGGTTGAAGGGTTCTGCGTCGGGGTCCTTGTTCGGATCCGCAGTCAGGTCAGGCGGAGTCAGCGGCTGCTGGTCCAGAATCTCCCGGGCCTGGCTGCGCCACTGTCGATCCAGCATCAGCGGCAGCCGGTGGATGACGACGTTCAGAAAACTGCCCACGCACAGGGCTGTCCAGGCCAGCAGAACCAGGATCAGCCAGCCCTGGCCGAGCAATACGGAGAAGGACATCCGGTTTCCTTCGCGGGCGTGGCGACGGCTTTAGCCGCCGACCACGGCACCGAGCTGGAAGATGGGCAGGTACATGGCGATGATCAGACCACCGATCAGCACACCGAGCACCGACATGATTATCGGCTCCATCAGCGCCGTCAGGTTGTCAACGGCATTGTCGACCTGCTCTTCGTAGTAGCTCGCGGATTTGTCCAGCATGGTGTCGAGCGCGCCGGACTCCTCACCAATGGCCACCATCTGGTTCACCATATTCGGGAACACGCCAGTGCTGCGCATCGAGAAGTTGAGCTGCTGACCGGTCGCCACATCGTCGCGAATGCGATAGACGGCATTGGTGTAAACGGAGTTGCCGGTTGAGCCGGCCACGGAGTTCAGTGCTTCGACCAGTGGCACACCGGCAGCAAAGGTTGTCGACAGTGTGCGGGCAAAGCGTGCCACTGAGGATTTCTCAATGATGTTGCCGACGATCGGCATTTTCAGCGCCATCCGGTCTATCCAGTCCCGGAAGCCCTTGGACCGTTTGCGGACCTGCACCAGGCCGACAATGAAGGCAGCGAGGATGATAATGGCCTTGAACCAGTGTGCCTGTGCCGCCTCGGACAGGCCGATCACGAACTGCGTAAACACGGGCAGCTCGGCCCCGAAGCCGGCAAACACGCTTTCAAACTGAGGCACCACCTTGATCAGCAGAATACCGGAGACGATAAAGGCCACCACCAGTACCGCGATCGGATAGGTCATGGCCTTCTTGACCTTGGCCTTCAGGCTCTCGGTCTTTTCCTTGTAGGTGGCGATCCGGTCCAGCATGGTCTCCAGCGCACCGGACTGCTCGCCGGCATCCACCAGGTTGCAGAACAGATCATCAAAGTGATTCGGGTGGCGCCGAATGGCGGACGCAAAGGAGTTACCACCCGCTACATCGGTGCGGACGGCGAGGATCATTTCTTTGAGTTTGGGCTTGTCGCTGCCGTCAGCGACGATTTCGAAGGCCTGCACCAGCGGCACGCCGGCACGCATCATCGTGGCCATTTGCCGCGTAAAGAGCGCTACGTCGGCAGGTTTGATGTTGCCACCAAAAGACAGCCCGCGGCTGGCCGACTTCTTGCGCACCTTCTGGGCATTGATGCCCTGCTTGCGCAGTTCCGCCTTGGCGACCGCCGGCGTGGTGCTGCTGATCTCTCCTTTGGTCTTGCGGCCCGATTTGTCCGTGCCTTCCCAGACGAACGTTGCTGCTTGTGCCATGGCTGTACCTGTTTAACTCAAATGTCGCGTCGTGCGACCCGCCTGCGACCGGCTCAGTGCCCGGTCGTGACGCGGTTCACCTCCGCGAGGCTTGTGACACCTTGCATCACCTTGATCAGGCCGGACCGGCGCAGGTCATTGAAGCCGTGCGAGCGTGCCTGGTCCGAGATCTGAATGCTGTTGCCTTCTTCCATGATAATACGGGCCAGCTCACGGGTAATTTTAACTACTTCATAAATACCCACGCGGCCTTTGTACCCGTCCTTGCACTTGTCACAGCCTTTCTCGCTGGGCTGGAACACCTCAAACCCGCTGGCGATGTCCTCGTCGGTAAAGCCTTCCTTCACCAGGGTGTCTTTGGGCACATCGAACTTGACCTTGCAGGAATTGCACAGGCGCCGGGCCAGGCGCTGGGCAATGATCAGATTGACCGACGTGGCAATGTTGAAGGCGGGAACGCCCATATTGCGCATTCGGGTCAGGGTTTCGGCGGCCGAGTTGGTGTGCAGTGTCGACAGCACCAGGTGGCCCGTCTGTGCCGCCTTCACGGCGATTTCCGCCGTTTCCAGGTCGCGGATCTCGCCGACCATGACCACGTCCGGGTCCTGACGCAGGAAGGAGCGCAGTGCCGACGCGAAGGTCAGGCCCACCTTGGTGTTCACATTGACCTGGTTGATGCCCTCAAGATTGATCTCGACCGGGTCTTCAGCGGTGGCGATGTTCCGCTCATGGGTATTGAGCAGGTTCAGGCCGGTGTACAGCGTTACCGTTTTGCCGCTACCCGTCGGGCCTGTGACCAGGATCATGCCCTGCGGCCGCTCCAGGGCTTCCATGAAGCGTGTTTGCTCATCGGGCTCAAAGCCGAGCATCTCGATGCCCATCTTGGCACTCGACGGGTCGAGAATCCGCAGCACGATCTTCTCGCCCCAGATGGTTGGCAGCGTGTTGACGCGGAAGTCGATGGCGCGGGTCTTGGACAGCTTCATCTTGATCCGGCCGTCCTGGGGGATCCGGCGCTCGGAAATGTCGAGTTCCGACATCACCTTCAGCCGCGCTGCCAGCCGCGTGCCGAGATTCGCCGGCGGTTTGGCGGCTTCGTGCAGTATGCCATCGGTGCGGAAGCGAACCCGGTAGCTGCGCTCATAGGGCTCAAAGTGTATGTCCGAAGCCCCCATGCGAATGGCATCGAGCAGCATTTTGTTAACGAAACGCACGATGGGCGTGTCGTCGGTGCCGGCGTTGACATCCGGGCCGTCGTCCTTGTCTTCGTCGAA
>SKXG01000304.1 GCA_007128525.1 Pseudomonadales bacterium
GATAACCGTTCACCCAACACCTGATGTGGTGCTCAATGACTTTGAATCAGTATGTATTGATGCTGAGGCATTTTTACTTACAGGAGGCACTCCGGCGGGTGGCATGTATTTTGGGCCGGGAGTAGGACCTACCGGCTTGTTCAGGGCTGAACTTGCCGGCGCAGGCACCCACATGATCACTTATCTCTATACTGATGAGTTTGGCTGCACGGGCTTTGATCTTGCAACCATCACCGTTCAAAACCTGCCGCAGGTTACACTGGCCGGTTTCGACCCTGTAAATCAAAACGATCCCCCGTTTGCGCTCACCGGCGGAACACCCGCAGGTGGCACCTATTCAGGGCTGGGTGTTGATGAAGATGGCATGGTCGTTGTCTGCAATCAGACGGCACAAAATCTACTGAATCCGGATGGCAGCTCATTGGTTGGTACCGAAGCCCGGCACAGCCTGCCGAAGGACATTGTTGACGCGGCCAAACAACTGCAGTGCCAGGCCGACATGCAACACATTGGCATGATGGCCTGTCATGCCGGAAAGTGTGAGGTTCGCTTCGCAGAGCTCAAGGCGCCTTCGACATCTCGTGGTCAGGTGTTTGTCATCACACCCGATAAGGAGCGCCGCTTTGTCTGAGATCGTTCAAGTGGCTCTGGAGGATGTCCCCACCGACGCCGTACTGGCGGCTGATCTGCGTGATGATCAGGGCCGGATCCTGCTGGCTGTTGGCGCCTTGCTGTCGGAGGCAAAGGTTGCCGTACTCCGGCGACGTGGCATCGCGTTGGTGCCTATAACCGCATCTGAGGTGCTAAGCAGCGACGAAATTCAAAAGCGTCGAGGCGAGGTGGAAGTCTTGCTGCGCCAGAAGTTCTCACTGGCTAGTGAGACGCCCGTAATGACGCAGCTCTACCGGACTCTGCTTGCGTACCGATTGACGAGGTTGCAATGAATCAGCAGGCGCTCAAGACGCTGGACAGCGGCCTGCGGGGTCAAATTGGTTCACTTTCCGTAGTTGTCACGGAGCTTATGACTCTCCTTGAGCAGGATGATGTTGAGCTTGATGTGCTGCAGTCTCTGCTCAGCAAGGATCAGGCACTGGCCGCGCGCGTACTGCGCATTGCCAACTCGCCTTTCTATGGCTTGTCACGTCGTGTTGCGTCGCTACACGATGCAACCGTGGTACTTGGCGTGCATACGATCAGAAATGTGGTGACAGCAGCCGGTGTCATAGCGCTGTTTGATGATGACTCCCCTCAGGCGTTCAGCCGCGTCAAGTTCTGGCAGCATGCAATCGGTACCGGTGTGGCTTCCCGGGTGCTTGCTGGCCGCTGCAACCAGGATCCGGAGGTTGCCTTCACGGCGGGACTCCTGCACGACGTTGGCAAGCTGATATTGCAGACGCTGCTGCCAGATGAGTTCGCCAGGATCATGCAGCACTGTTGGTCAGAGAAGTGCCTCATTCGGGAATCTGAAGCAACCATTCTTGGCTTTGATCATACCTTCGTGGGCGCAAAGGCCGCAGAGATGTGGCGATTACCACTCAATGTGCGTGACGCCATTGGCGGGCACCACAGTGTCAGCGCAGGCAATGTTGAATTACTGACCCACATCGTTCATGTCAGCGACATCGTCAGTCGTGGGCTGGACATTGGTTGCGGTGGTGACCCCTTCATACCGGAACTCGCGCCCGAGTCCTGGCGTGCCATCGGCATTGCGTGGGAAGAAATGCCTGGCCTCCTGGCTGAAGTGGAGCGCCTCAATCAATCGGCCAACCTGATTTTGTAGGCCCGGGGGTGAAGGATGTCTGATGCCAATTGGTGTTATGAGTTGCTTCGGATCGGGCGTGAGCTGGGTCGCCGGGAAGATCGTGCTGCACTGCACCAGTCGATGCTCGAGAAGGTGGTCACAGCCTTCGGAGCGTCTACGGGTTCACTGGCGCTGTGGCAGGAAGAAGCGGCCTTGTTGGAGATCGTCGCCGGCATTGAGTTGCCTGTCGAAGCCATCGGTCAGCAATTGCAACTGGGGCAGGGTGTTTTGGGTTGGGTTGCCTTGCATCGATCGGCCTTGCTCCTGCAGGGCGACGTGACAGACGACCCCAGGTTTCAGGTCAAGCCGAAGCGAGATGGCCAGAACAGGCACCACTCATCATTGTGCTGGCCGCTGGAATTCGATGGCCTGCTGCTGGGTGTCATCAGCATTAATCGGCCTTGTCAGATTTCACCTTTTAGCCAACTGGACAAGGAGCGGGGGCAGCCACTGGTTGATGTGCTGTCGCTGGTCCTGGAGAACGTGCGACTGCATATGGATTCAGACAGCAGAATCAGTCAGCTGGAGGAGCTCAACGATCGACTTGAGGAGACCCAACGCCAGCTTGTTCAGTCCGAGAAAATGGCGTCTATCGGCCAGCTTGCTGCCGGCGTTGCTCATGAGATCAACAACCCTGTCGGCTACGTAAACTCCAATCTGTCGACCCTGCGCAGCTATGTGTCTGATGTCCTGAGCCTGCTTGACCTTTATGAGTCTTTGGAACCGGCGCTGGGTTCCGAGGATCAGGACGCGTTGCGGGACGCGAAGACCAGCATGGACTTTGACTACCTGAAAGCTGACGTTGTCTCGCTGATGGATGAGTGCGACGAGGGCGTCACACGAGTCAAGCGGATCGTGCAGGACCTTAAGGACTTCTCACGTGTGGATGATGGAGAGTGGGAGTGGATTGACCTGGGTGGCTGCCTGGATACGACACTGAATGTGGTCTGGAATGAGCTGAAGTACAAAGCCGAGGTAATCAAGGACTATGGCGAGCTGCCATCTGTGCGTTGCATGCCTTCTCAAATCTGCCAAGTGCTGATGAACCTGTTGGTCAATGCCGGGCAGGCGTTGGAGAGTCGAGGGGAGATCAGGCTTGCTACCGGAAGCGATGACAGGCATGCCTGGGTGGAAGTCTCGGATACCGGTGTGGGTATGGCGCCCGAAATCATCGGTCGCATATTTGATCCC
>SKXG01000140.1 GCA_007128525.1 Pseudomonadales bacterium
CGTTGGAATCAGGCGCTGGGAAACAAAAGCCTTCAAGGTCATCGACAGGTCCATCAACAACTGTGGGCGTCGGTCTTCCGGGAAGAAGTTGATGATGCGGTCAAGCGCCTGATTGGCGTTGTTGGCATGCAGGGTGGAGATGCACAGGTGGCCGGTTTCGGCGAAGGCCAGCGCATGTTCCATGGTTTCACGGTCACGGATCTCACCAATCAGGATCACATCCGGCGCCTGCCGCAAGGTGTTCTTCAGGGCTTTCTGGAAGCTGCGGGTATCGACGCCGACTTCCCGCTGGTTGATGATGCTGCGCTTGTGGCGGTGTATGAACTCCACCGGATCCTCAATGGTGATGATGTGACCGCTGGCATTGCTGTTCCGGTGGTCAATCAGCGCGGCAAGAGACGTCGACTTGCCTGAGCCTGTGGCGCCGACGAACAGCACCAGGCCGCGCTTTTCCATCACGACATTCTTCAGGATGGGCGGCAAACCCAGGTCGTCAACCTTGGGAATCTCGGTAACAATGTTGCGGGCGACAATTGAGACTTCGTTGCGCTGGCGGAAGATGTTGACGCGAAACCGGCCGACCTTGCTGATGCTGTAGGCCAGGTTCATTTCCAGTTCGTGTTCGAACTCATTGCGTTGTTCTTCATCCATGATCTGATTGGCGATGTCCCGGATTTCGCCAGGGCCCAGCGGAGTGCGGTCAATGGGCTTGAGCACGCCATGAAACTTGGCGCAGGGCGGCGCGCCAGTGCTCAGGTAGAGGTCAGAGCCGTCGTTCTTGGCCAGAATGCGCAGGTAATCGTCGAACGTCATGGATACTCCTGTGCGAATACCATTGGTCGGGGAAACTGGGCTTATCAGCAAGCGTAGAAGGGTTTGACCGGATGCAAAGGCATCGTTGTTGAGGGGCACGGGAAACTGTGCAGTGGGTCACAGATGAGTAAGGATGGTGATGTGCGTCCGGGCATTATTGGCGTCTCGCAAAAGATTCCCGGCCTGGCGCTGATTCTGCTGCTGGTCGGCGCCTGTGCCATCGCATTCGCGCCGATTCTGGTGCGCATCAGCGAGCTGCCGCCGGTCGCGACCGCCTTTTACCGGTTGGCGCTGGCGGCGCCGGTGTTGCTGCTTGTCCTGGCCTGGCCGACATCCCCGCCCCAGCCAGTATCCCGGCGTGGGATCTGGTGGATCATACTTGCCGGCCTGGCCTTTGCAGGTGATCTGGGTTTCTGGCACCTGTCGATCGTCTATACCAGCGTCGCCAATGCCACGCTGTTCGCGAACTTCGCGCCGGTGATCGTCACGGCCGTGGCCTGGCTGTGGCTTGGTGAGCGCGTGCGGCCGCTGTTTTTGGTGGCGCTGCTGTTGGCGCTGACCGGTGCCAGCCTGCTGATTCAATCCAGCCGCATGCTCAGTCCAACCCATGTCATTGGCGACCTGTATGGCCTTATTACCGCAGTGTTCTATGCCGCCTATCTCATTGCCATCAAGCTGGCGCGCGCGCACTACGGCACCTGGCCGGTAATGGCAGGCAGCACGCTGGTTGGTGCCCTGGCGCTGCTGCCGTTTGCCTGGATCATGGATGGGGTGATCTGGGCGCAGACCCTCTCCGGCTGGCTGGTACTCTGGGCGCTCGCCTTGCTGGTACACATTGGCGGGCAGGGTCTGATCGCAAGAGCGATGGCCGATTTGCCGGCCTCGTTTTCGTCACTGGCGCTGCTGTTGCAGCCAGCAGTCGCGGCAGCCCTGGCCTGGATGCTGTTCGGTGAAGCGCTGACGGTGCTGCAGCTGGCCGGTGCGGTGGCGATTTTGTCCGGCGTCCTGTTGGCCCGGTTCAGCAGCTACGCCTGAAGCCAGCCGGTCAGTTAGGCCAGATGTTTTCCAGGTCTTCCAGTGCGGCAGCCAGAATCCGATTGCCGTGGTCCACGCTGGCCAGGTTGGGGTCGGAGGCCATGCGGCCATCTGGAAACTGGCGCCGAAAGGAGGCCGCGTCCAGATTCGAGTGGCCCTTGGGCGCGATCTTCGGGGTCATTTCCTGATGCCGGGACTGCTCAGGATAGGCGACCCATGAGAGCGACAGCTCCGTCGGTGTGGCATGCGCGCCTTCGGCATCACCATACAGTGAATGGGCCAGCGTTCTGACAGCTTTGCCCAGGTACCAATTGTGCAGGTTGAGCTGGGGCGGTTGCTGTGCCGGCAGGGCATGGCTCTTGGCCAGCACTTCAGCAAAGGCCGTACGAATGGTGTTGATGTTGCCGCCGTGGCCGTTCAGGAACAGCAGTTCACGAAAACCGTGCCGAACCAGTGAGCTGACCACATCTTCGATGACGGCAATCAGGGTCGACGGGCGCAGGCTGATGGTGCCGGCAAAGGCCATGTGGTGTTGCGCCATGCCGATGCCGAGCGTCGGCGCGACCATCAGGTTGTGCTTTTCTCCGAACCTGTGGCCAATCAGCTCCGGACAGATGGCATCGGTGCCAAGCAGGCCTGTCGGGCCATGCTGTTCGGTGGAGCCGATTGGAATCAGTATGCGCTGACTGCGTTGCAAATACTGTTCGACATCCTGCCAGGTGCTCAGTTGGAGCTGCATAATGCTGACCTCATCACCAATTCGTGATCACTCTCACGCCTTCGTGACAGTATTGCCATGAGTATCTGCATACAAGGGTTAAGTCTGGCGCAAGTGTCGCACTGAACTAAGATCAGGTCAGAGCGGCAGACATGCAGATATAAGGAGGAATCATGGGACGATTCGGTGACAGAAGCGCCAGGCCAGCGACGCTGATCGCTGCACAGACCACCATTGAGGGTGATCTACAGTCCGACAGCAGTGTGTACATTGATGGCACAATCCGGGGTGATGTGCGCTGCGCCAGTGATGTGTCCATAGGGCCGTTCGGTTCTGTACAAGGCAACATTCGCGCCCGGAATCTGCTGATTCATGGTCGGGTCGACGGGCAGATCGTTTGTGCGCAGGTCGA
>SKXG01000001.1 GCA_007128525.1 Pseudomonadales bacterium
AGCCAGCCTTCCAGGGCCTTGAGCTGCTCACCGCTAAGTCCTTTCAGGTAATCAGCCGGGCCGCCGGCATAGGGCACTTCGGTGTAAACCTCAAGCAGCGCTGCAAGGCCGCTGGCATTGTCGAGTGAGCGGCTGATGGCATCGCGCAGGGTGGATTCCGCACGCTGCACGGCATCGCGGGTTGCCAGGCTGAGCTGGCCCCGGGCGTAGGCGGCGGCTAGTCGCGGCATGCGGCGCAGGTCTTTGGGCAGCGCCTCCCAGCCCAGCTTCAGCGCCTGAGCCCGCTGAGTCGGATCGGATATGCCGCGCAGTCCATCCAGACCCGCAGCCACCAGTTGTTCCAGAGCGACTTCGTCCATGGCCTGGCGTTTGCGCAGTGCTGGCACCATGTGCAGGGCGGCAGCGTAATCGCCAACGGCCAGTTGGCTCTCGGCCAGCAGCCGCAACCTGAGCGGGTGCTGCCCGGCACTGGCCTTCATGCCAAGCAGGCTGGCCAGGGCTTGTTCGGACTGACCGTCTTGCAGCAGGAGTTCAGCCCGCACCAGCGACACGCTGGCGGATGTGCTGACATCCTCTTCAAGGGCCTGTTGCAGAAACTGATCGCGGGCGCTGCGATCACCGCGCTGCTGGGCCGCCCGCGCCGCGAACAGCAGTGACACTGCCGGCTGTTCGCTGCCCTTGGCCGATCGCGCCAGCGCCTGTTCGGCCGCCTGCCAGCGCCGCTCCAGAAAGTGTTGCAGACCAATGCGCAGCTGCTGACGGCCACGCCGCTGCAGGCGGGTGCGGTTCCACTGCTGCAATCTGGACCGTGCGAGAAACAGGTTACCGAACAGGCCGAACAGCAGGCGCACTGCCAGGATCAGCAGGGCCAGCGCCAGCAGCGCGCCCCACAGGCTGGTCTCCAGGCTGAAAGTGTCGTAGACGATCAGCACATAGCCGGGATCGCGCAACATCAGGCTGCCCAGAATGGCGCCGAGTACCAGCGCCAGCAGCAGTATCCAACCGAGGACACTCATGCGGCCGACTCCTCGTCCGCTGCACTGGTGTCTGGATCAACGTCTGGATCAACCGCTTCGTCTTCTTCGCCAGCATCAGCATCCGTTTCCGGCGCAGCGTCCGGGTCGGCTTCAGCGCCTGGTTCAGCTTCGCCGTTCGCTTCGGCATCGGCGTTGGCTTCAGCTTCGGCCTCCGCTTCAACAGCGTCGACGTCCGGCTCGGTCGCCACCTCCGGCTCAGGCACCACACCGGGGGGCGGCGCGATGAGCCGCGTATCGAACAGATCTTCGGCAGCGATCAGCCGTTGCAGACGCAGCAGTGACCCGCCGATGTCAGGCCGTTCCGGGTCGAGTTCGGTTTCTGCCAGCCGGGTCAGGGTGCTGCGCGCGTCGGCAACGCGGGGCTGCTCTTTGGCCAGGTAGGTCTCCAGGTAGTGCGCGGCTGTTTCCAGGCTGGCCTGGTAGATCTCGGTTTCATCACGCAGCAGTGCATTCTGCGCACGCTCGAGAATCAGCTGCAGATGCAGCGCGAGCCACTCGGCCTGCTCGGGTCCGAGCAGTGGCTGCAGGCCCTCGCCTTCCAGACGGCGGAACTCGAACAGACCGCGCAGGCGCTGCCAGATGCGCGACCAGAGCCCAAGTTCCTCTATCTCGGCGGCATCGGCGGCCGGCGCCCGGTAGTCCGGTATCGCCAGGGGCAACCGCTGGATGTCGCGCTTGAGTTCTTCCAGCTCCAGGAACAGCCCGGTGCGATCGACAGCGAGCAGCGCTTCCAGGGCATGCCGCTCTTCGCCAATGCGTTCCCGCACCGGGACATATGCGGGATCGTCGAGTGCCGCCAGCATCAGGTCTGCAGCCGCCAGCAGACGCATGGCCCCGCGCGCATCATCAGCCAGGTGCAGGCGCTGGTTGGCCAGCCGCAACAGATACTCGGCTTCTGCCAGACGCCAGGCCCGCTGGCCCGGCGGCTGGGCCCCAATTTGCGCGGCCATGCTCTCTTCAATGCGGGTTTCCAGGGCGTCGAGTTCGCTGCTGAGTCGGTCCCGCTGCCGGTCGGACATATCCGCCAGCCGATCCTGCGTTTCACGCTGCAGCGCCTCGCGACTGGCTCGGGCCTCATCCAGCTGCTGCTCGGACTGCGCCTGCAGTGTGGCCAGCGCCTGCTCCCAGGCGGGTGGCTGCTGCGCCCGTTGCCATTGTTCGTAATACAGATAGCCCGCAACGCCGAGTGCAATCAGGGCCAGTAACAGCGCCAGCCGCGCTGTGCCGCGGCCACCAGTGGCGCCGCCCCCGCTCTCGCCTGGCCCGCCGCGACTTTTACCGGGACCGCCGCGACTGCTATCAGAACCGCCGCGACTGCTATCAGAACCGCCGCGGGCGCTTCCACCCCCTGCAGCACTGTCCGAGTTACGGTCGCGCCCGGACGAGGCCTCACTGTTGGCTGCAGTCTGGTCGGTTGCAGACGGGTCGGCAGTTGCAGCCGCTTCGCTGTCTGAGCCGGCTGTGGGCTCTTGATCGGGTTGGGACGGGGATTTCGCCATGCGCAGTCCTTAATCATCCAAGCGGCTGATTCTTGCCAGCGCCGCAATCAGGGCCGCATCCGATGCGCCCTCTGCGCACAGAATACGCTGAAATCCGCGCGCTGCCATCCGGTCTGACACCCGCTGGGATGGCACAACTACCGGTATATCCAATGGTCCATCCAGCGCCAGCCAATGGTCGGCAAATACCGCGCCGCCTTCGCCGCTGGCGATCAGCACTGCCGCAACCGGGTGCTGTGGCAGGCCGGCGGCGGTCAGTACCGAGGGCGGCCGCGGCCGGCGGGCATAGACTTCGATGCGGTGCAGCTCGGCGCCCCGGTCGCCGAGTGTCTGGGTCAGCAGCTCACGCCCCCCCGCACCACAGAGCAGCAGCACCTGGGTGCCTCTAACAGCCTCGGATTGCAACGCCGGCATGGAAAGTAAGCCTTCACTTCGCTC
>SKXG01000167.1 GCA_007128525.1 Pseudomonadales bacterium
CGGTACCGATGTTCTCGAACAGACCCGCCACTTCCCACATGATCCACTCTGACATCGACCGGATGCGCATCACCAGCGCAATGGCCACAGCCACAGCACCAAGCCCGATCCAGGTTTGCATCCAGGCATACACAGCCACGCCGGCAATACCCGCCAGCAACCAGGCATTGGTGAACTGCAGCGAAAAGGTCAGGCCGGTAACCAGACGCATCTGGCGATAGACAGTGTCCATGAACCCGCTCATGGCGCTGCGTGCATAGTCCTGTTCACGATCCGTATGCGCGAACAGCTTGACGGTGTGGATGTTGCTGTAGCTGTCGACGATACGGCCTGTCATCTGTGCCCGGGCATCCGCCTGTGCCTTCGAGATGTCCCGCAATCGTGGCACGTAATACCACAGGATCATCAGATAGGCTGCCAGCCAGCCCAGCAACGGGACCATCAGCCAGGGATCGGCACGCCCCACCAGCACCAGAGCGCCAATGAAATAAACCAGCACATAGACGAACACATCCAACAGCTGCACGACGGTTTCCCGTACAGCCAGGGCTGTCTGCATGACCTTTTGCGATACCCGGCCGGCAAACTCATCCTGGAAGAACGGCAGGCTTTGGCCCAGCAGGTAACGGTGCATTTGCCAACGTGCCAGCATCGGAAAGTTGCCAAAGATGGTCTGATGCATCACCAGCGACTGCAGCAGGACCAGCGCCGGCAGACCGATCACGACCAGCGCGGCCATCCACAGCAGGCTGTTGCCATGATCGGCCAGCAGTTGCTCTCGGCCGACCTCGCTGAGCCAGTCCACCAGCGACCCCAGATAGCTGAAGATCACGACTTCAACCACCGACACCAGTGCTGTCAGCAATGACATCAGCAGCAGCCAGGGTGCCAACGGGCGCGCGTAATGCAGCAGGAAAGCCCACAGCTTTGGCGATGGCATCGTGGCCGGCTGTGAAGGAAACGGGTCGACCAGCCGCTCAAAAAATCGATACATTTAAACCTCGGTATCCGGAGTGAAGTCAGGCACCAGCCGGGCCGCCATTGTGCCACTGATCAGTCGAGACACTGTTCGGCAGCGCCACCGCAGTGCCATGCTGGAGTTGCGATCCAGCGCTGCGCACGGTAAAACCTTAACTTATGTTTAGGTCAACACCTGAGGCTGGTATGAACCATTCACCAGGACAGGGGGATATTGTCAGCAAAGCCCCAACGACATCCGAGCCAGCGCAAGGCACGCGACGCCTGAGTGTCGGCCAGGTTGCCAAACGCGCCGGCGTCTCGGTCTCTGCACTGCACTTTTACGAGCGCCAGGGCCTGATCAGCAGCAGCCGCAGCGCTGGTAACCAGCGCCGCTATGGTGCTGATACGTTACGCCGGATCGCTGTCATAAAAGCCGCTCAGCGTGCCGGTCAACCGCTGTCCGCAATACAGTCCGCATTTCAGGCGCTGCCGGCCGGGCACACTCCGACAGCGGAAGACTGGCGCACACTTTCGATGTCCTGGCGTGGAGAACTGGATCAACGTATACAGGCACTGATCGAACTGCGTGATCAGCTGGATCAGTGCATCGGTTGCGGCTGCCTGACACTGAAGCAGTGCCCGCTCCGCAACCCGCACGATGTCCTTGGTCACGACGGGCCAGGCGCCCGCCGTCTCAATAGCGTCTCGCAGGCTTCGCCATCATCAGGCAGGCCTGATTCAGCGCCCTGAACTGGAGCTCTCTGTCATGCGCACCGTGCTGATACTGATCGTCGTTGTCTCTCTGGCCGTGTTGCTGCACCTGGCATTGACGCCGGGCCCGGTGGACCCTGCTGCCTGGCAACCGCCCACACCACCACAGATGCGTGATGCGCTGGAGCCCAACACGCTGCTCAGACGCGCCGAGCACCTGGGCGCCGGTGCTTTTGATGGCCCGGAAGATGTTGCCGTCGACCAGGAGGGGCGCGTATATGGCGGAACCGCCAACGGTGAAATACGCCGTATTGACGCCAATGGTGAGGTCGACGTATTTGCAGATACCGATGGTCGGCCGCTGGGCATGCAGTTCGATGGCCAGGGCCGCCTGGTGGTTGCCGATGCGTTCCGCGGCCTGCTTCGCATAGACAAAGACGGCAACATTGAAGAGCTCAGCACAGAGGCAGGCGGTGTGCCATTAAATTTCACAAACGACCTCGATATCGCCGCGGACGGCACTATCTACTTCAGTGACGCCAGCACAAGGTTCCAGCAAACCGAGTATCTGTACGACCTGCTGGAGGCTCGGCCTCACGGTCGCCTGCTACGATACAGCCCGGAAAGCGGAGAGACCGAAGTCCTGCTAGAAGACCTGTACTTTGCCAACGGTGTGGCGCTGTCGCAGGATGAAGACTATGTACTGGTCAACGAAACCTATCGCTACCAGATCACCAGATACTGGCTTGCAGGGCCGGATGCCGGCAGCTCTGAAATTTTTATCGAGAACCTCCCGGGCTTTCCGGACAATCTCTCGCGTGCACCTGATGGCAGCTACTGGCTGGCCCTGTTCACCGTGCGCAGCACCGAAATGGATGCGTTACATCCCTTTCCCGCTTTGAAGCAGTTTCTGGCTCGGTTGCCCGAGAACTTCTGGCCACAGCCTGAACCCTGGGGCTTTGTCGCGCAGCTCGACCAGGATGGCAACATCATCCGGAGCCTGCAGGATCCAGGTGGCGAACACCTCTTCGCAATCACGTCTGCCCGGCAATACAACGATGTGCTGTATCTGGGCAGCCTGTACAACGACCGGATAGGCGTGTTGCCACTGGGTGTCGTCACCGATTAAGTCCTAGCTACGCAGAGGACGCAAGGCGTTGTTCAGAGGTACTAGGGTACCTCTGAATAACTCCTTGTGCCCTCTGGCATTCAGGCTGGCCCGCAATCGAGGCGCGGTTTCGAAGGCATAGTGGTGCTATGTCGAGAAAGCGCAACGAAGAGTGCGGGCCA
>SKXG01000276.1 GCA_007128525.1 Pseudomonadales bacterium
AGGACGAGGTGGAGCGGCTGCGGCTCGATCAGCCGTTCATTCAGCGCAGCTTCGACTATCTGTACCAGGCCATGCGGCTGAACCTGGGGCGCGCCGAGCACATGCACTCCGACGCCGGGTCACGGGAAGTCTATGCCATCATTGTTGAGCGGCTGCCGGCCACGTTGCTGTTGTTCGGGACGGCCAACGTTCTGGTGTTCTTCTGCTCGATTTTTGTCGCCCTGTATCTGTCGCGCCGTTACGGCAGCTGGCTGGATCGTGCAGTCATCGCGCTGGCCCCCAGCTCTGCCGCGCCTGGCTGGTTTTACGGCATTTTTCTGATTCTGATTTTTGCGTTCCTGATTCCGATTCTGCCGCCCGGTGGCATGGTCGAAGCGCCACCGCCGGAGAGCCGCCTGGCTTATGCCGGCAGCGTACTGCAGCACATGCTGTTGCCGCTGATCGCCATGTTCCTGTCATCAATCTTTATTTCGATCTACTCCTGGCGCACGTTCTTCCTGATTCACTCCAGCGAAGACTATGTCGAGATGGCCAAGGCCAAGGGTCTGCCGTCGTCGCAGATTGAGCTGCGCTATGTGCTGCGTCCCACGCTGCCGCCTATCGTAACCAGCTTTGCGCTGATGCTGATCGGCCTGTGGAGCGGTGCGATTATTCTTGAGCAGGTATTCAACTGGCCTGGGCTGGGCAGCCTGATGTTTCAGGCCATCGGTCATCGGGATACCCCCGTGATCATCGCTGCGGTCGTGATTTTTGCCTACCTGCTGGCCATCACTGTGTTTCTGCTCGATGTGATCTACGCGGTGCTTGATCCGCGCGTGAAGCTGGGGGCGGGCCAATGAGTGCACTAAAGGACGGCATCGAACAGCTCAGGCGGTATCCGTCTGCCGTGGCGGGCGCCATGATCATCGTATTCCTGCTCAGCCTGGCCGGTTATACGATGTTCGCCATTCCCTATGGCGATGCACTGGATAAGTGGCGCGGTGGCGCGCAGTGGCAGGAGCATCCGATCAACGCACGGCCGGCCTGGGTTAACTGGTTTCGAGCCGATACCTTGCCCGGCACCATCCGCGTTACGCCGGATGACGCACAAACCGTACGGGAGCCCTTTACCGGTGGCGAGCGCGTACAGATGGTGCTCGACCTGGACTACAACTACGCTGAGTTCCCGTCGGAGCTGAACCTCTTTATCCATTCGCAGTTTGCAGACCTTGAGCCCTTTGTGCGCATGACCTGGCTGACGCCGGATGGGCGACAGATTCCGATGGGCGGCCGGCGTGTCGGCCGTGACGACCGGGTGTCGATCTCGCAGGACTGGAATCTCGAGCGGCGTCTGGGCGGGCTCCCCCATGTGCAGTTGTTGGCAGACCCGACGGCAGACGACCCGCCACAGGTGTTGCAGGGCACATACCGGCTGCAGGTCGATGCCATCCTGTTTGAGCCCGATGCGGAGATCGATCTGCGGCTGGTCAGTTACGGCAGGGTGCACGGCATAGCCGGCACCGATCATCAGCGTCGGGATTTGCGTGTTGCGCTGTTGTGGGGCACACCCATCGCGCTGGCTTTCGGTTTGATTGCTGCAGTAGGCACCACCATCACCACGCTGATCATTGCCGCCACAGGTGTCTGGTTCGGGGGCTGGATCGATGCGCTGATCCAGCGCATTACCGAAGTGAACATGATCCTGCCCATGCTGCCAATACTGGTGATGGTTGGAACGCTGTACTCGACCAGTATCTGGTTGATGCTGGGCGTGGTGGTGGCGCTTGGTATATTTAGTGCCGGCATAAAAATGTATCGCGCCATGCTGCTGCCAATTCGCGAGGCACCCTATATCGAGGCAGCCCGCGCCTATGGTGTTGGCAATGCGCGGATCATACTGCGCTACATGATTCCGCGCGTGCTACCCGTGCTGATCCCGGGTTTCGTAACACTCATACCCACCTTTGTGTTTCTGGAAGCGTCGCTGGCTGTGCTCGGTCTGGGCGATCCCGAGCTGCCCACCTGGGGCAAGGTGATGAATGACGCCCAGACGCAGAGTGCGCTGTACCACGGCTACTACTACTGGGTCATCGGTCCCGCATTCCTCCTGATGCTTACCGGTCTGGGCTTCGCCATGCTTGGCTTTGCGCTCGACCGTGTCTTCAACCCCCGGCTAAGGATGATTTGAATCATGGCCGATCCACAGCGGCAAGCCACACCTGGGTCTGTGCCCGACCAGGCACCACTGCTCAGCATTCGCGATCTGCGCCTGAGTTATCGTACCGAGCGTGGAGACGTGCGCGCAGTTGACGGCATGGATCTCGATATTTTTCCCAACGAAGCCATCGTGCTGCTCGGCGAATCCGGTTGTGGCAAAACCTCGATGACCAAGGCGCTGCTGCGTATGCTGCCGCGCAATGTGGCACGCTTTGACGGTGAAGTCTGGATGGGTGGCCGAAACCTGATGACCCTCAGCGACGAGGCGTTTCGCCGCGATGTGCGCTGGGTGCAGATTTCGATGGTCATGCAGGCAGCGATGAACGCACTTAACCCGGTCGTCCGGGTTGGTGACCAGGTGGCTGAGCCGCTGCGCGTACACAAGAAGTTCAGCAAGGCGCAGGCGTATGAGAAGGCTGCCGAAACCTTCCGGCTCGTGGGCCTGCCAACGGATTTCTTGAGTCGTTATCCCTTTGAGTTGTCCGGAGGCATGCGCCAGCGTGCGGTGCTGGCCATGGCGCTGGTCACCGATCCAAAGCTGGTGGTGCTCGATGAGCCGACGTCAGCGCTTGATGTGCTGACGCAGGCCAACATCATGAATGTCTTAAAGCGGATCAAGGCTGAACTGGGTACCAGCTTCATTCTGATTACGCACGATGTGGCCACATCCAGCGAACTGGCGGACAGGGTGGCACTGATGTATGGCGGCCAGCTCGTTGAAGTCAGTGATGCCCGGCGTTTCTTCGGCGAGCCGGCACATCC
>SKXG01000315.1 GCA_007128525.1 Pseudomonadales bacterium
AGCCGTACTGCACGCGCTCAGAGAGGTGGCCAAAGCCGCCCATGGCGAACACAAGCCCGTTGGCATCTGCGGTGAGCTGGCAGGCACCCCGGCCGGCGCGGTGCTCTGTATGGCCATGGGATACGACGTACTGTCGATGAATGCGACCAATCTGCCCAAGGTCAAGTGGGTGATTCGCAACATCACCCTGCTGAAGTCACGGCGCATGCTGGCCCAGGTGCTGAAGATACATCAGGCGGATGAGATTCAGGCGTTCATGCGCGAGCAACTGATCAAGGCGGGCCTGGCGCGCGCTGTACCCGGCCAGCGTACGTCCAGTGTCAACTGAGTGACCTGGTATCCAATGGCACCCGGGCTTGGGCGTGATCGCCCACCTGGCCATGTGGGCCATAGCTCTGTTCACGGACGATGATGGCGTCGTCCAGAAAGATCACCGCCGTACTGGCCCTTGTACCGTACTGCTCCCCGCGAATGAAGCAGGGCGCAACCCGACGTTCGACCTCCAGGTCGCGCCCGCGCTGCGGCAGCTCCGCATCCGGCGGCTGTGTGTCGTCGGCCAGCAGTTGCAGCAGCCGGTCGGGGTCTGGTGGTTCCGCCTGATCCAGCGCTGTAGCCAGTGCCTGCTTGCCGCGACGCACCTTCGGCCAGCCCGTATCCAGGTGGGTGTTGGCGAGGCCATACAGGCCCGGCTGCAGGTACTTCGGGCCACTATTACGATTACTCAAATAGACCATGTCCTGGCCGTCAAACAACAGCAGGCTGAAACCGGCAAAGCGTCTGCCATCAATGGCATTGGCATAATCCCAGGCGGAATCCGACGTGTTCAGAAAGTCCGCCGTCAGCGCGCCGCGTGATGCCGGTGCCTCGACCGCGGCGCTCTCGGCGAAATTGGTGACGGCCGCGAACCGGCCCTGGCGGTTCACACCCAGCCAGGTGCCACCGGCCTGCGTGTCCCGTCCGGCGTAGATGTGTGGGGCATCCGGCCAGTAGTGGGCATGAGCAGCCGGGCGCGCGTAGAATTCGTCCCGGTTTGCCGCGACCACCAGCGGGGCTCGCAGATGGACTCTATAAGCGAACAGAATCAGACACATAGTCAATAACAAACTGCCGGGTCAGGCCCGGTCGCCGGAGTGTCCGTGCATTATCCCATAATCGATCCAGTCATTTTCTCTGTCGGACCGCTGGCTGTGCACTGGTACGGTCTGGCTTATCTGGTTGCTTTCCTGTCGGCCTGGGGGCTGGGCGTCTGGCGCGCCGATCGTTCGGGCAGTGGCTGGACCCGGCAGGAGGTCTCCGACCTGGTGTTTTACGGCGCCATCGGCGCCGTTCTCGGCGGGCGCTTCGGTTACGTGTTCTTCTACGGCTTCGATCAATTTCTGTCCGACCCGCTGTGGCTGGTGCGCATCTGGGATGGCGGCATGTCCTTCCACGGCGGCCTGCTCGGTGTGGCGGCCGCCATCTGGTGGTTTGCCCGCAATACCGGCCGGACCCTCTGGCAGGTTGCTGACTTCGGCGCCCCACTGGTGCCCATTGGGCTCGGCCTCGGGCGCCTGGGCAACTTCGTCAATGTTGAGTTGCCGGGTCGCGCCACAGAGTCCGCGCTGGGCATGATTTATCCTTGTGGTGCCGAGGCCGTTCGGCGCATCAATGCCACCTGTGTCGGGCAGTGGGAGAGCTTTGCACGACACCCATCGCCGCTTTACCAGGCCTTCGCCGAAGGCTTGGTGCTCTTTGTGATAGTGTGGCTGTACTCTGGTCGTCAGCGTCCGACTGGCATGGTGTGCGGGCTGTTTCTGGCGAGCTATGGGACACTGCGCTTCATCACCGAGCACTTTCGCGAGCCGGATGCCCATATCGGCTACATCGCGTTTGACTGGTTGACGATGGGGCAGGTCCTGTCTCTGCCCATGCTGCTGCTTGGTGTGGCCATCATGGTCTGGTCGGCGCGACAGGCGGGGACGCAAAAGAGCTCTGGTTAACAGATTTCCAAAGGGCATTTTCATGCAACAGTATCTTGATCTGATGCGCCTGGTGCGCCACAACGGGCATCGCAAGACGGACCGGACCGGTACCGGCACGCTGAGCATTTTCGGTCACCAGATGCGGTTTGATCTTGCGGCCGGTTTTCCGTTGGTGACCACCAAGCGGGTATTTTTGAAAGGCATCATTCATGAGTTGCTGTGGTTTCTGCAGGGCAGCACCAACGTGCGCTATTTGCAGCAGCATGACGTGCACATCTGGGATGAGTGGGCCGATGAGAATGGCGAACTTGGTCCGGTGTACGGATCGCAATGGCGTTCGTGGCCGTCGCCGGATGGCCGCAGCATCGACCAGATCGAACGCTTGATTCGTGGGCTGAAGGAAAACCCCAATTCGCGCCGTCACATTGTCAGCGCCTGGAACGTGGCGGAAGTTGACGAGATGGCATTGCCACCCTGTCACACACTGTTTCAGTTTTATGTTGCTGATGGCCGGTTGTCGTGCCAGCTCTATCAGCGCAGTGCAGACATATTTCTGGGCGTGCCATTCAACATCGCGTCCTATGCGCTGCTGACGCTGATGGTGGCACAAGTGACCGGTTACAAACCGGGCGATTTCGTACACACCTTTGGCGACGCGCACCTGTATCTGAACCATCTTGAGCAGGCGGACCGCCAGTTGCGCCGTCAGCCCCACCCGCTGCCGACCATGCGCCTTAATCCAGACGTCAGCGACCTTTTTTCTTTCCGCTATGAAGATTTCGAGCTGCTCGACTATCAATATCATCCGGGCATCAAAGCCCCGATTGCTGTCTGATGCGGGTGGCGCTGATATGGGCCATGACGCGCAATGGCGTGATTGGCCTTGACAATGATCTGCCCTGGAATCTGCCAGATGAAATGCGCCATTTCGTGCGCACCACCAAAGGCAAGCCGGTCATCATGGGACGCAAACAGTGGCAGTCGATGCC
>SKXG01000316.1 GCA_007128525.1 Pseudomonadales bacterium
GAAGTAACGCGGCTGTGGCGTGAGGTGGTGACCGAGGTGGCCGCAGACTACCCGGACGTGGAACTGTCACACATGTACGTCGACAACGCGGCCATGCAACTGGTCCGGCGCCCGAAGCAATTCGATGTCATAGTCACGGGCAATATGTTCGGCGACATTCTGTCTGATGTGGCCGCAATGCTTACCGGGTCGCTTGGCATGCTGCCGTCGGCCTCACTGGCGGCGGATCGCAGCGGCATGTATGAGCCGGTGCACGGCTCGGCGCCCGATATAGCCGGGCAGGGCCTGGCCAACCCGCTGGCCACCATGCTGTCGGTGGCGATGATGTTCAAATACAGTTTTGACGCTCCCGCTGTGGCGGCTCGCATCGAGCGTGCGGTGGATCGGGTATTGGCTGCAGGTTTGCGTACTGCGGACATTATTGACCCGGATCAGTCGGGCTTGCACAAAGTGGGTACAGAAGAAATGGCTGCAGCAGTCCTGCAGGAATTCGATGGTGACCAAAGCTGAGCCGGTCACTGGCACAAGTCACTGGTACATGACACCGGTACAGGGAGTAGCCTGATGAGTAACAAGACCTACAACGTTGCTATCGCGGGCGCCACGGGCGCCGTCGGCGAGGCAATGATCGAGATTCTGGCCGAGCGGAAGTTTCCGGTCGGTGAGCTTTATCTGCTGGCCAGCGAGCGGTCCGCCGGCAAGACTGTACGGTTTAACGGGCGTTCAGTGCGGGTTGAGCGGCTCGATGAGTTTGACTTCGGCAAGGCGCAGATCGGCCTGTTCAGTGCCGGTGGCAGCCTGTCCAAGGAATTCGCGCCGAAAGCGGCCGCGGCCGGCTGTGTGGTTATCGACAATACCTCGCAGTTTCGCTACGACGACGATATCCCGCTGGTGGTCCCCGAGGTGAATCCGGAAGCCATCGGCAACTACCGGACGCGCGGCATCATCGCCAACCCAAACTGTTCGACAATTCAGATGCTGGTGGCACTCAATCCGATTCACAAAGCCGTTGGCATCGATCGCATCAATGTCGCCACCTACCAGGCCGTATCCGGTGCCGGCGCCAAGGCCATCCGTGAGCTGGCCAGTCAGACAGCCGACGCGCTCAATGGTAAGCCTATGACGACAGAGGCTTTTCCGGTTCAGATCGCGTTCAATGCACTGCCGCAGATTGACGCTTTCCAGGATAATGGCTACACCAAGGAAGAGATGAAGATGGTCTGGGAGACGCGCAAGATCTTCGCGGACGACAGCATTCAGGTGAATCCCACCTGTGTACGCGTCCCGGTGTTCTTCGGTCACTCGGAAGCGGTGCACATCGAAACGCGGGAGAAGATCACGGCGGAACAGGCGCGCAAGCTGCTGTCCAAGGCGCCCGGTGTGGTCGTCATGGATGAGCACAAAGAGAAGGGCTGGCCAACGGCGGTTGGACAGGCGGCCAACCATGATCCGGTCTATGTGGGCCGAATCCGGGAAGACATCTCTCACCCAAGGGGGCTGGACCTGTGGGTGGTTGCCGACAATGTCCGCAAAGGCGCTGCGCTGAACAGCATCCAGATTGCCGAAAAGCTTATTGAGATACTGGACTAGGCAGGGTTCGCGGGCAGCGTGCCGTGCGCAGCCCGCGGTACGACGAATTTTTCGCGAAAATTCGAGCAAATCTCGGGATTTGTTGATAAAAATGCGGACTGAATCCGGTTCGTGTTCTGTCCTTGCGTGACAAATTACCGAATAATGTTGCCGCCAGCTTTATGTGAGCGGCACAGGACAGCGCTGCTATGGGGTGCCCGGTCGCCGGGCCGAAGAGGGATGCAATGCACGGGCGCAAAGCAAAGGACAGTCATATGGTTCGAATGCTAGGGACAGTCGTCGCAGCATTATTGCTGGTACTGAGCGCTGCTCAGGCTCAGGCGGTGGGCCTCGGAGACATCCGGCTCAACTCTGCCCTGAACCAGCCATTTGATGCAGAGATCGAACTGCGCAACATACAGGGATTGGATGAAGGCGAGATTCTGGCCCGCCTGGCGTCGGCAGACGACTTCGAACGGGTAGGGGTGGAGCGCTTCTTCTTCCTGACCAATCTGCGGTTCAGCGTTGAACGGCGTCGGGATGGTGGCGGCGTGCTCCGCGTCACCAGCCGGGAGCCGATCGTTGAGCCCTTCGTGAACTTCGTCGTCGAGGTGCGCTGGCCGGCCGGTCGCATGCTTCGCGAGTACACGGTGCTGCTGGACCCGCCAGCCTATGCCGAACGTGAGGCGCCGGCGGTCGCCACACCACAACAACAACGCCCGGACGATGGATCGGCCGGGCGGATCGAGCGAAGGACCGGCACCGAAGTTGATCTGAGCCCCACCCCTGATACACCTTCCCGTCCCGTTACCCCGCCCGAAGAGCGACTGACCGGCGACCAATATGGTCGGACAGATCGCGATGACACCCTGTGGCGCATTGCCAGCCGGTCGCGTCCGGAAGGCGTCACCGTTGAACAGCAGATGCTGGCCATTGCCCGGCTCAATCCACAGGCCTTTATTGGTGGCAACGTCAATCTGCTGATGGCGGGCCACGTGCTGCGCCTGCCCTCTGCTGAAGAAGCCGCCGAGCTGGATACTGCGCGAGCGCGCACTGAGGTCGCCGAGCATCATGAGGCGTTTGCGGCCTATCGCCGTGGTGAGGGTCCGGCACGGCCCGCGGCGGTGCAGCCAACCGATGATGCACCCGCACAGCGACAGCAGGATGCAACACCCGAGCGTACGGCGCAGCCAGCATCAGAGACCATCCCTGAAGCCGAGCTGCGAATTCTGGCCGGCGACGCAGATCCGGATGGTATGGCCGGGGGTTCGGCCTCGGCCGAGCAGCTGGTGCAGCTGGAAGAACGTCTGACAGCCAGCGAAGACGAGCGTGAACGTCTGGCGCTGGAGAACGAAGCACTGGCAGCCCGCGTTGACGAC
>SKXG01000164.1 GCA_007128525.1 Pseudomonadales bacterium
AAGGGAGGGATATCGGCGGGGTATCCGTCCTGCCGACTTGCGCAGTGAATCAACCCAATTTCGCAGCCGTTCCTGAATGTCCTGATGGTGCCGGCGCTCCAGCATCGCCGGTGAAGGCCCCATGCCCTCAATGGCCACCAGCTTGTTAACGTTTTCCGGGTACATGCCCGCGTACATCAACGCAATCGAGCCGCCCATTGAGTGGGCGATGATGTTGACCGGCGTCAGACGGGTTTGATGTAGCAGCTGTGCGATGTCGTAGACATAGTCCAATGAGTCATAGGTGCCGCCGTGCACCCACTCGGAGTCGCCATGGCCGCGCAGATCCGGAGCGATGATGTGGTATTGGTCGCGCAGCGCTTCGGCAACCCAGTCCCAGTTGCGGCAGTGGTCGCGTCCCCCGTGAATCAACAGCAGGGGCGGTGCATCCTGGTTGCCCCAGTCAACATAATGCAGTCGCAGGCGTTGCGAGAAATAGCGGTGTGATCGTGGGCCGCCTTCGGTCATGGTGGTTGCGGTCATAGGGCGTCCTTTCTACGGCGAAGTGACAATTGCAGGTTGTGTCTCCGGCTCAGCTTGGCAGTATAACGCACCGATTCGCCTGTCCTGGCGCTGGTTGCCGACCGGAATGCAGCTGGCAGATCCGCGGCGTCAGTCTCTCATTGCTTGGAGATGGTCCAGATGGACACCATAGTCTGGGTTAAGCACCTGCACGTACTGCTCGCCTATCTGACGGTTGCCGGCTTTGTAACCCGCGTGCTGCTCAGCCTGTCGGGATCGGCGCTCATTCGGCAGCGCTGGATCAAGGTGGCACCGCATCTGATCGACACGCTGCTGCTGGCAGCTGGTGTGACACTGGCCGTGATGTACCGAATGTCGCCGCTGGTGCATACCTGGCTCGGCATGAAGATCCTGGCGCTGCTGGTTTACATCGGATTGGGCGTCCTGGCTTTCCGTGCCCAGAGTCTCGGCGCACGCCTGGCGGCATTGACCGGCGCGTTGTTGGCCGTGGCCTACATTTTCTGGCTCGCCTACACGCGGCAGGTGGTGCCCTTCTGATGGTCCGGAATCTGCTAGGCTAGCCTCCTGATCCCGTAATCCGTTCTGGAGAGCCTGTTCTATGACATTGACTGGCTGGTTGTTGTTGGCAGTGGCATTGATAGTTACTGCAGGCGTGGCCTATTGGCTGGGCCGGCTGAGCGTCAGTCGGAGCGGCCGGATGCAGGCTCTGGAGCAGGAGCGGGATGCTGCAACGGAAGAGCTGACGCGCTATCAGGGCGAAGTGCGTGATCACTTCGAGACCACGGCCCAGCTCTTCAATCAGGTTACCGGCAGCTATCGCCAGCTCTACGAGCATCTGGCAGATGGCGCAGGGCGCCTGGCTGCGCCTGGTGATGAGCGGCTGCTTCAGCAGAGTCCGGAGCAGCGCCGACTGCCCGAGGATCTGAGTGCTGATGCGGCGGGTTCAGATGTGCCGGACGCCGTCACCGAAGAGCCGGTGTCCGCAGGCCAACCGGCGGAGGCGGACACGGCCGCAGCCACCGAGGTAGCAGAGCAGCCAGCCGCTGATGAGCGCTCGCCTGTGGGTGACGCCACAGAGCGCGATACGGACCCGGCAGAAGCCGCGGAACCCAAGGCAGACAAGGCTCAGGCCGGTGATGTTGCCGAGGCGCAGACGGAATCGGGCCAGGATCGGGAGGATTCTGGCAGCAAGGCTGAACCGCACACCCGCTGAAACCGTCAAGCAATTCCCATTCGGAATATATTAGTTTTCAAATATTCCATTTTCTTTCCGAGTAGGCGCTGGTAATTTGCGCCACCCCAGCCCGGAGGCAGCCGCGCACCGCGGTGGTGACAGCGCGGATGACCGCTGCCCGGCAGGCCCAAAAGACGTTCCCCAAAACCAAGCTCAGAGGTAAGGATCCATGTCAGGCTACCTACAGCAGATCGAAGAGATGCGAAAGCTCCTTACGCAGAAGGAGGAGTGGCGCGCCATCAATCCGGAATACGCGGTACGGATGCAGCTGCAGAACCGCTTCAAAACCGGTCTGGACATCGCCCGCTACACGGCGGACATCATGCGCCGTGACATGGCGGAGTACGACAAGGACACCAGCAAGTACACCCAGTCACTGGGTGCCTGGCACGGTTTTATCGCGCAACAGACCATGATGGCGGTCAAGAAGCACCATAAGACCACCAGCAAGCGTTACATCTATCTGTCCGGCTGGATGGTTGCGGCGCTGCGCTCGCAGTTCGGCCCGCTGCCAGACCAGAGCATGCACGAGAAGACCTCCGTGTCTTCGCTGATCGAAGAGATCTATACCTTCCTGAAGCAAGCCGATGCCCGCGAGCTGCGCCACATCTTTGTCGAGCTCGACGAGGCGCGCGCCAATGGTGGCAACGTTGACGCCGTCATCAAGAAGATCGACAACTACGAAACGCACGTGGTGCCGATCATCGCAGACATCGATGCCGGTTTCGGTAACGAAGAGGCCACCTATCTGCTTGCCAAGCGGATGATTGAAGCAGGTGCCTGCGCCATCCAGATCGAGAACCAGGTTTCCGACGCCAAGCAGTGTGGCCACCAGGCCGGCAAGGTGACGGTGCCGCACGAAGACTTCGTCTCCAAGATCAACGCCATCCGCTACGCTTTCCTGGAGCTCGGCGTCGACAACGGCATCATTGTTGCCCGTACTGACTCGCTGGGTGCGGATCTGACGCAGAAGGTGCCGGTCTCCAAAGAGCCTGGTGACCTGGGCAGCAAGTACTGTGACTTCCTGAAGGCCACCCCGGTGCACGACATCAACGAGCTGAACGACGGCGACGTCACCATTCATCAGAATGGCGAGCTGTGCAAGCCGGAACGTCTGGACAACGGTCTGTATGCGTTCAAGGAAGGCACCGGTGTTGATCGTGTGGTCCTGGACTGCATCACCAGCCTG
>SKXG01000295.1 GCA_007128525.1 Pseudomonadales bacterium
GATTCAGCGTCACAGCATCAGCGGCATAGCGCTCGTACGCCTCCCGGGCATAGAGACTCGCTGTGGACCCAATATCCCCCCGCTTGGCATCCAGAATCACCAGTACCTGCGGGTGGCGCTGATGGATGTCGCGGATCAGATCCGCCAACAGCTGCTCGGCGCCCAGGGCGGCAAAGTGGGCCACCTGAGGTTTGAACGCACAGACCAGGTCTGCCGTGGCATCGACTATGGTTCTGCAAAAATGTGCCACACTGTCGAGACTGCTGTCGTAACCAGACGGAAACCGCTCCGGCAATGGGTCCAGCCCGACACAGAGCAGGGACGACTGACGCTCAGAAGCTTCGCGCAGGCGTTGATTGAAAGAGAGCGTCGTCATGGCGACGTGGATTATAAGCCTATTGCGGCTCGGTGTCGCAGCGGGTCACTTCTGGTCACAGCAGGCCAGTCTGGCAAGATTAGAAAGTCTTTAAACCAAGCCGCTACCTTACTGTTTTTTCAATGGGTTTTTGCTGCTGGAGCACATTGGCATGAATCTGGCGTGTGGCCTTGTGACGCACCAGGATGGCTCTATGTCGCAGCACGGACAGCAAGCAAGTCAGACTCAGCTACAGTAAAGTAGATCAGGTATCCCATGACAGACAGCAGCCCTAACGTGATCGAAATGGACCCAGCCAAGCAAAGACTCCAAGCCGCACGCACCGGACTGCGACGTGGCGATAAACGGCATCATGCCCGTATGGACAGCGATGACCGGTTGTTCGTACAGATCGTGCTGTGCGCAAGCAATCCTGAGCTGGTCGGGACAACCATCTCCTGCCATGCCGTAAACCTGTCCATGGGCGGCATCCAGTTTCGCACCGATGTCGAGATTCCGGTGGGTACGCTGCTTGACCTCTGGGTGGACATCCGCAGTCGGCCCGGCAAGTTCTTTCTGGCCGGCGAAGTGCGTTGGGTCCGTCCGGATCTGGAGCACGACAGTGGCTGGATCCTGGGTGTCCAGCTCAAGCCTGGCGCGGCCACCGATATCGTGGAATGGCGCGAGTTTCACGTCCAGGCGAACGTGCGCTGACGGCGGCGGCGTCGCGCCATCCCCTCACTGATCAAGACCAAGTCTGACTAATGGTGCCCTTTGTGACAGGAGTCACCCTGATTCCGCAAATGCCATCCCGATGTAACTGAATCATTGATGTTGTAATGGCTGTGCAGGCAATGGGAGACGCAGGCGTGAACCCTTCTTCGAAAGTGGTGCAGCTCAACGCAACGGAAGGCGCAAAAGCCCAGCGCCGTGCCGGCCTGCCTCCTATACTCCAGTCCGTCCGACAAGCCTCCCGTAAGCAACTCAGCCTGGTGCTGCAAGACGTGTTCAATCAGGTCGACGACACCTTGTTCGAGCTGGCAGACCGGTCACGCAGCGATGCCGACCAGAACATGTACTTCGACTCAATGCGGCAGCTGCGCCTGCACCGCAAGCAGATTCTGGAAGACTACGCCCGCCGCCTGAATCTGGCTTTCGAGGCACCCTTTCAGAGTGCCCGCAAGGACGATGAAGGCACCAGTCAGCAAGGCTCGGCCGACGACCTGACGTTGATGGATTCCGATGCCCTGGAAATCGACGTCGCCATCTCGGCAGTAGCCGGCAAGATCAATGCCAGACATGCCCTGCCGCTGATGCAGTTCAAGCAGCGGATGGACAGCCTGAACCCTCAGCATGAACTGGCTGAAAACGAGAGCCCGCTTGGACCCAAGGTCCTGGCAAAGGCCTTTGCCGATGTCCTGAAGCGCGTTGAGCTGGCACTCAAGATTCGACTGATCCTTCTCAAGCTGTTCGAGCGCGTTCTGCTCGAACGACATGGCGGCTGCCTGGAAGAAGCCAACCGGATGCTGGCTGAGGCTGGCGTGCTGGCGAAACCTCCGGCCAGGTCTGAGTCGCGGGACGATACCGCCTCCGGACGCGCACCAGCTACCGGCCAGACCAGGAGCGAGAGCAGAACTGAGAGCAGCCTCGGCGCCGACCTGCCCAATGGTTGGAGCGCTCGCCCAGTAAATCCGGATTCCATGGCGGAAGGCGGCATCGCAGACTTCAGCAGCCTGCAGCATCTGCTCGCCGCACAGCGTTCAGCCGGACCACAGGCGCCCCTTACCCATGCTGTTACCGGTGTACCCGGTGGCACCATATACAACACGCCACAACTGCTGACGCTGATCGATGCCGTCCAAAGTGATCAGACGCGTGAACCCATTGACGTCAGCCACGCCCCGGCGACGATCAGTTTGGGCCAGGTGCTGGTCGGTCGCGCAGAATCCGCCACCGGGCAACAGCTCGGCGGCCTCGAACGCACCGATGAAGACACCGTCAATCTGGTCGGCATGCTGTTCGACTTCATCCTGAACGATCGCAATCTGGCGATCCCGATGAAGGCGCTGATCGGGCGACTGCAGTTTCCCATCCTGAAAGTGGCCGTACTGGACAAGGCATTCTTCAGCAAGCCCAGTCATCCGGCTCGACAACTGCTCAACGAGCTGTCCAGTGCCGGGATCGGTTGGAGCGGTGGCGCTGAACTGAAGCGTGACGCACTGTACAACAAGATCGAGTCTGTCGTCCTTCGAGTGCTGAACAACTTTGGTGAGGACCTCAAGCTTTACAACGAGCTGGTCACCGAACTGCGCGCGTTCGTCACACAGGATCGTTCCCGCACCGAGCGCATAGAGCAGCGCGTACGGGAATCGGAGACTGGCAAAGCCAAGACGCTGGCCGCCAAGCAGAGCGTCGAGCAGTTGATCAATCAGAAGGCCAGCGGGTTGCGTCTGCCGCCGCCGGTCAGCCGCTTTATCAGCGAAAGCTGGAGCCGGGTTCTGGTCTTCGTCTGTGTCAAGCATGGCAACCAGCACGCAGCCTGGACCGGCAATGTGCAGCTGCTGGATGA
>SKXG01000299.1 GCA_007128525.1 Pseudomonadales bacterium
TGAGCGCTCTAACCGGCTCAGTCGAGTTGGTCGCGCAGCGACGCCAGGTCCGTGATCGGCAGAGAACAGGACAGGTCCTGACACAGATAGGCCTGCACGCGGCCACGCTGTTCCGCACTGACCATGCGCGGCAGGTATGCCGGTATCGCGCTACTCTCGTACGGGATCGCATAGCTGTGCAGCCAGGGCCGCAAACCCTGCTGGCAGACACCCAGCCACTGCCTGGCTTCGTCCGCACGTGATTCCGGGTAACGGATGATCACCAGTGACGGCGCGTGAAGCTGCAGCTCCAGCGCGCTCAGCATGGCGCAGTGCGCGGCCGGATAGTGCTCAATCTGTGGTCTGGCCCAGTCCAGCGTGCTGTCCACCGCCGCCAGACAGTCCTGCCGGCCCGTCAGATGGCCAAGGCGAAACAGCGCCCGGCAGGCGACCGCGTTACCAGGGGCCATGGCGTCGTCCATAGTCGGCTTGGGGCGCATGATCAGGTCATCCTGTTCGCCGGCGGTAAAATAAAAGCCGCCCTGCCCTGGATCCTGAAAGTCCTCCAGCAGTACATCCGCCAGCCAGTTCGCCAGCGCCAGGTCGTCATCGCTCCAGCGGATCGACAGCAGGCTCAGCAGCGCGTCCAGCAGCTGGGCATGATCGTCCAGGTAGGCCCGGTATCGGGCAGTGCCGTTGCACCAGCTCGCCAACAGCATGTCACCCTGAATCAGCTCGGCACGCAGGAAACCGAGCGCGGCCTCCGCCGCCCCAATCCACTCAGGACGCGCCAGGCGCTGACCAGCCTCGGCCAGCCCTTTGATGGCGAGCGCATTCCAGGCCGTGAGGATCTTGTCGTCCCGTGCCGGCGCTACCCGACTTTGCCGGGCCGTCAGCATCTTGTCCCGGGCGGACTGAAGCAGCGCATCGGCCTCTTCACGCTCCAGGCTCAATCGTTCGATGACAGCATGCCAGGCATCATGACGATGCAGATGCCAGCGGTTACCAAAATTGGCGGGTTTGTCGACGCCATACAGCGTCTCGACAACCAGATATTCATCATCGCTGAGCAGTCGCTTGAGTTCATGGCGGTGCCATAGATAGTAGCGCCCTTCTTCGCCTTCCGAATCTGCATCCAGCGCTGCATAAAAGCCGCCGTCCGGCTGCTGCATATCTCTGAGCAGCCAGTCTGCAATCCCCTCAACTGTACTGGTGAACAACGGATCCGGCCCTATGGCCAGAGCCTCGCTATACAGGCTCAGCAGCGCACCGTTGTCGTTAAGCATCTTTTCGAAGTGCGGAATCATCCAGCGTTTGTCGGTGGCGTAGCGGTAAAAGCCACCGCCGACATGATCGAAAATGCCGCCCCGTGCCATCTTGGTGAGCGTAAACATCAGCCGTTCCAGGCTTTCCCGGTCGCGCTGTCCCAGGTGCGAAGCCCAGGCCCAATGCTCGAGCAGGAATTGCAAAGTTGCCGGCATGGGAAACTTGGGTGCCGTACTGAAACCACCTTCAGCGGCATCGTACTGATCCATTGTGGCCGTCAGGCAGGTGCTGAGCAGATCGGCATCACGCATTTCAGCCGGCCCACCCTCGATCTGTGTGATCTGATCGAACAGCTGCTGCAGCTGCCCGGCCTGCTCGCTGAGCGCATCGCGTTGTTCGTCATAGACGCGGGCGACGCGCAGCATCAGGTCAACGAAACCGGGCAAGTGGTAGCGTGGTTCCTTCGGAAAGTAGGTGCCGCCAAAAAAAGGCACCAGGTTGTGTGGGTCGAGAAACATCGTCAGCGGCCAGCCGCCGCTCGATCGGGTCAGCAGCTGGTGGCTCAGCTGATAGATCTTGTCGAGGTCAGGCCGCTCCTCACGATCGACTTTGATGTTGACAAAGTGCTCGTTCATCACCGCGGCAACCTGCGGGTCCGCAAAGGATTCATGCGCCATCACATGACACCAGTGGCAGCTTGAATAGCCGATCGACAGCAGTATGGGTTTGTCGTCGGCGCGCGCTGCTGCCAGCGCTGAATCACACCATGGCTGCCAATGCACGGGATTGTCAGCGTGCTGACGCAGGTAGGGGCTGGATTCCCCGGCCAGGTTGTTCCTGCCCGGCGGCAGGTCTGGTGTACTCATAACGCTGTGCTCTCAATGCGTGGCAAAACTTGTGATGCGGGCATGATAGCCTATCAACTCGGCCAGCCGGTGCGTAACCGGCGGCGTCCTCTCTAGGCAGCAGTCTGACAGCATGCAGGAACTCTATTTGAAGTCCGGTGAAGACCGGCGCATCAGCCGCGGTCATCCGTGGGTATACAGCAATGAGATTGATGTGGGACGCAGCCCGCTTAAAGGTCTGTCCCCCGGCAGCCCAGTGCAGCTCAAGAATGCCGCAGGTCGCCTCTTGGGAACGGGTTATGCCAGCCCAAACAGCCTCATCTGCCTGCGCCTGTTGAGCCGCCAGGCAGAATTGCCGGACAGCCTCCTCGAACCGCGTCTGGCGCAGGCTCTGGCCTGGCGTAAGCGTTGTATCGCGACTCCGCATTATCGTTGGGTCAACGCTGAGGGAGATGGCCTGCCCGGCCTGATCATCGACCGCTATGCGGACGCCTGTGTGGTGCAAACGTCTACCATAGGTATGGAGCAGCGCCTGCCACAGATTCTGGCCGCCATAGATGCGCTGGTTGGCCCCGACGTGCTGATTGTCAAAAATGATGCCGGTCTGCGCCAGATGGAGGGCCTGCCCTCCTATGTCGAGATGCACCGCGGTGCGGTGAGCCAGCTGCAGGTTGTTGAGGGTCAGGCGCAGTGGCAGGTGCCGGCGGTCGATGGCCAGAAAACGGGCTGGTTTTACGACCAGCGTGACAATCGGGTGCGGCTGGCAGCCCTGTATCGCGGCGCACGGGTGCTCGATCTGTACAGTTATGCCGGTGGCTGGAGCA
>SKXG01000102.1 GCA_007128525.1 Pseudomonadales bacterium
ATCCGGCCCAAGACAAATTTGCTGTATCGCCTGCGCGAAATGCCTGCGCTGCTGCGCGATGATCCGGCCTTTACCAAGTATTTCCTGGCGCGCTCGCTGGCGACCATGGGGCGCATGGCGCTGCCCTTTTACATCCTGTATGCGGGAAAGAGTATCGGGCTGACGGGCACCACGCTGGGTGTGGTGACCTTTGCGTTTACGCTGGCGGGCACGATCTCCAATCTGCCCTGGGGCGCGCTGGCCGACCGCAGCGGGTTTCGCAACACCTTTCTGTGGTCCATTGCATTGTGGGTTGCATCGACCTTGCTGTTGCTGGTCTCAGACGGCCTGCTGATGACTGCCGTCGTGTTTGCCGGCATTGGTGCCGCTGTGCAGGGCTTTCAGAACGCATCGGTCAACCTGACCCTGGAATTCGGGCACCGCGATGATCTGCCCCTGCGCATCGCCATTGCCAACACCACATCCGAGTTTGCCGGCACCATCGGGCCGCTCCTCGGCGGTATTCTGGCCATGACGCTGGGTCACATCTGGGTATTCTGGGCGTCCATCGCGTTCCTGGTGATCGGCGGCGCCGTCGTCAGGATCTACGTACCTGAACCGCGCTTCAACACGACGTCTGCGGCGGCGGCCAGGCGCTGACCCGGCACACCGGTGTCAGTCCTGCTCCGCCGGAATCAGTGTCAGCACCGCGGAGTTCATGCAATAGCGCAGCCCCGTCGGTGGCGGTCCATCCGGAAACACATGACCGAGATGGGCATCACAGTTGGCACACAGCGCCTCGGTGCGAACCATGCCATGGGAGTGGTCGCTGCGCGTACGCACAGCTCCTTCCGTCAACGGTGCATAGAAGCTCGGCCAGCCGCTGCCCGAGTCGTACTTGGTCTGTGAACTGAACAGTGGTGCATCACAACAGGCACATTGATAGGTGCCGGCCGTCTTGGTGTCCCAGTACTTGCCGGTAAACGGTGGCTCGGTACCGCCACAGCGCGCCACCTGATAGGTCTCGGATGACAGCTGTTCACGCCACTGCGCGTCACTCTTCTCCAACTTACTCATCCGTCCGTCTCCTGCTAGTATGCCCAGGTTAAGAGGTCTTACCGACCGGGAAGTTTCAATCACCAGTTTCACGTACAGGCAGCAAGCTATGCAAGGCGCCGGCTCAAACGACAAGCCAACCGGAAGCACCAGAGACAGCAAGGCTCAGGTGGCTCCTGCTGCGGACAAAGTCCAGCCGCTGACCACGCGCGAGGATCCGGCGCCCGACCGCAAGCGTCGCACGCTGAAAAAGTCATCGAAGCTGGATGACGTCTGCTACGAGATCCGGGGCAAGGCACTGGCCGAAGCCAACCGTCTGGAAGAAGAGGGCCACCGGATTATCAAGCTCAACATTGGCAACCCGGCCCCGTTTGGTTTCGAAGCGCCCGATGAAATACTCGTTGATGTGATTCACAACCTGCCCACTGCTCAGGGCTATTGCGAATCCAAGGGCCTGTACAGCGCACGCAAGGCGATCATGCAGTACTGTCAGCAGATCGGCATTCCGGATGTGCTGATCGATGACATCTACATCGGCAATGGCGTCAGCGAACTCATCGTCATGGCCATGCAGGCTCTGCTGAACAACGGCGATGAAGTTCTGGTACCCGCACCGGATTACCCCCTCTGGACAGCCGCGGTAACCCTGTCCGGCGGCAAAGCTGTGCACTACCGCTGTGACGAACAAGCCGACTGGACACCCGACATCGAAGACATGCGGCGCAAGATCACCAGCCGCACCAAGGGCATCGTCATCATCAACCCCAACAACCCGACCGGGGCGGTGTATCCGAAAGCCTTCCTGGAAGACGTCGTCAAGCTGGCACAGGAACATGACCTGGTTCTGTTCAGTGACGAGATCTACGACAAGATTCTGTATGACGACGCCACCCATGTTCCACTGGCCAGCCTGACCGAAGACCTGCTGGTGCTGACCTTCAATGGCCTGTCCAAGACATATCGAGTTGCCGGATTCCGGACCGGCTGGATGGTGGTCAGTGGCGACAAATATCGGGCTACGGATTATATCGAAGGGCTCGACATTCTGGCGTCCATGCGCCTGTGTGCCAATGTCCCGGCCCAACATGCCATTCAGACGGCACTCGGCGGCTACCAGAGCATCAACGAACTGATCCGGCCCGGCGGACGCTTCTATGAGCAGCGCAATCAGGCTTGGGCCATGCTGAACCAGATCGAGGGGGTAAGCTGCGTCAAACCCAAGGGCGCCCTGTATCTGTTTCCAAAGCTGGACCGCAAGAAGTTCAACATTCAAAGTGATGAGCAGTTTGCTTACGACCTGCTGCGCAAGGAAAAGGTGCTTGTCGTACATGGGACGGGATTCAACTGGCCAGAGCCGGATCACTTCCGCATTGTGTTCCTGCCACGGTCGGAAGAGCTGCAGGATGCCATCATGCGCATCGGCGATTTCCTGAGCACCTACCGCCAATAGATTTCACAGGTAGCCTTTTGTCCGATCTGCACATTGAAGATTTCTTCAAGGACAGTGCCCGTATTCTGCTGCGGCTGTACAACCACTTTCCGCGCCCGACCCAGCTGTTCGTTGAAGACATCATCGGCCCGGAAGAGCCCGATGAGTTCGGCCTGTTCAGCCCAAGATACCAGAGCTGCTTCAGCACCATGCTATGGCTGGCACACGAAGGCTATCTGACTTATGAAACCACCATTCGCCAGGATGCCATCGATCAGGCTGTGCTGACGGCACCATGCCTGCTGCGGCTGACACTGCCCCAGACTCAAGACAGCAAAGACCTTGAGGCAGCTGCCCGCGTCAACGCGATACGTGATGCGTTGAAGTCACAAAGCTCCGCCGAGCTGCGCCGTGCGATGCTTGGATTCCTGGCGATCAGCTCAGG
>SKXG01000219.1 GCA_007128525.1 Pseudomonadales bacterium
CCTCATCGACTTCCGCAGGCGGCGGCGCCTCCTCGACATCCACCTCGTCCACCTCAGGCGGCGGATCATCGGCATCGGCAAAGGTCGCGATGTAGGCGACCAGCGCATCGAGCTGCTCATCATCGAAGTCATACGCCATCATCACCGGACTGAAGCCCTGGGTGATCTGCGCGTTGGGGTCGGTGATCGAGCGGCGCAGGTACTCAGCGTCGGCGACGACAACCGAGCCGTCGGTCAGCCGCACTTCACTGCCATACAGACCCAGCCAGGTCGGCCCGACGCGCCGGCTGCCATCCAGGCTGTGGCAGGCGAAGCAGCCCTGCTGGTCGGCGAGCTGCCGCCCCACGGTCACGGCCTCGTCTTCATCGCGGTCGGCGACGGCCGCAAGCTCCTCACCAAAGGTGCGCTGTTCGGCCAGCCAGGCATCGAAGTCTTCCTGCGACAGCACCACCACATTGCCACGCATGTTGAAGTGCCCAACGCCGCAGTGCTGTGAACAAAGGATTTCGAACCGTCCTTCGCGGGTCGGTGTCAGCCAGAAGTGCGTCACCATGCCGGGCACCATGTCCATCTTGGCCCGGAACTGCGGCACGAACACGCTGTGCAGAACATCCTTGGCCCGCAATACCAGGCGCACCGGCTGGTCGACCGGCAGATGCAGATCACCGCCCTGCACCAGGATGTCGTCATGCCCAGCCGGGTCATCCGGATCCAATCCGAAGGGATTGTCAAAGCTCATGTGACGAACGTCGGTAGTGCCGAATTGACCATCCTCACCCGGATAACGGTAGCTGAAGCGCCACTGTTCGCCGACCACCTCGATCTCGATGGCGTCGTCCGGCACCTGAACAAACTGGTTGTAGTAGACCAGGCCCGGCGCGAGCAGCAGGACGATACCCGCCGTCGTAATGCCGATCAGCCACCACTCCAGACGCTTGCTGTCCGGCTCAAACTCAGCCTTGTGTCCCTCACGATGCCGGAACTTGTAAATGGCATAGATCGTGAAGGCCATCACCAGCACAAACACAAGCCCGGTGACCGCCATGGACACATTGAACATGGTGTCCATGCCATGCCAATTGGAGGCCAGCTCAGTAAATTTCCAAGGCGTGAGGAAATGGAACAGGACGGAGGCGACCGTGAGGATAATCAGGATAATTACTAGCGCCATACTTCATTAATCCTTGATCAATGCAGTAGGCTGTCCAGACAAACCACCAGAACATGACATTTGTCATGTAACGGCGACGACTTGTTGTACCGGATTGCCCGTTACTCGTTTGATGTGCAGACCCCGAGGCGCCTGCGCGTTCCCCAAACAGGATGGCGATACTGACGGCCAACCTTTCCTATCTAATACCGGTTCTTTGTGTATTCCTGCTTTTTATCTATTCCTGCTTTTTTGTCTGTTCCTGCTTTTTGTCTATTCCCGATGCTGCGTTACAGCACGGTCAATTTTTTTATTGCTCGTTCGCCAGCGCTCTCAGGGAAGCGGCGGTCCCCACCGGTTCGAATGGGTGTCAGTACCGGCCGCACCTTAGCTTGCTATATATCATCAACCTAGAGCATTGCAAACCTGCGGCGCCGCTGCAAGGCAGGAAAGCAAAGAAATGCTGATCGGGCATCGACCTGTGGCGGCCGATGCCCGACGTTGGGGAGCTTCAGGGCGCCCAGTGCGCGAAGTCGCGTGCGCGTCGCTGCAGGTGAATAATCCAGCGGGGTGACGAGCTGCCGGTGCCTGCAGACTCAAGTTTAGGGTGCCTGGCCAATGTCGACTTGAGCACAGGCTCTTCTTCAGGGTCTATGTCGACAAACAGTATGTGGCGCCCCTGTTGCAACGCACGCTGAAAGCCACGGAAGTGTGAGTTTGGCATGTGAATGCCGATCAGCCCGCCTTCCCAGGTGCAAAAGCCTAGCAATATGACCGCCAGAAAAATGAACGGCACCCAGCCGATCACTTCATACCAGCCAGCCAAATAAACCACGATCAACGCCGCGGCTGACACTACCAAACCGATCAGAGCGCCAATCTCTGCCGAGTGCACCACGTCTTTTTTCATGAATGCCTGAACCTGGTGCAGGTGATGCGCCTCTACCTCGGCATCATCCAGACTCAGCACATGGATTTGTTCGGTGGCAATACCGTCGGCTTCGAGTTCGGTTTCAACAGCTTCCAGATCGTCCAGGTCGTCGCTAATGAAGTAGAAACGCTTCATAGAGCCTCCTTGATCCCCATCTTCAGGCAGGAACCGGACACCCTTAACGCGCCAGATCACACTGCCAGCCCTCCGCCGTACAGCATGCGCACTCTGTGCACAACGCCGGTGCTTTTGTTGATACTCCTCGACGTGGGATTTTTCAAGCCGCTTGATATATATCACGAACGCCTAAGGGTCGGCTGTTTAAGTCGCCATGGCTATTAAGGGTCGGGCGCTAAGGTGCCGGAGTCTACTAAGACAGGCCATTCACGCAATTCTCAAGCACCCCGTCCAGGAGCCACCGCGCGGCCACCTGCGCGCCCTTGGCCCGCTTGTCACGCGTACTCTCCGGAGTCACGTAAGCCGCGTGAGGTGTCAACAACAGCCGGCCCTGCAGCCACGGCGCCTGGGCCTGAAAGTCAGCAAGCAGGGGATGTCCGGCATCCGGCGGCTCCTCTGGCAGCACATCGAGGCCGGCACCGCCCACTCGGTCTTCCCGCAGCGCCTGATACAGGGCATCGAGGTCCAGCAGTTCACCGCGGGCCGTATTGATCAACAGCAAACCCGGCCGGCACGCCGCCAGCATCCGGGCATCCACCATGTACCGGGTCTCGGCGGTCAATGGCGTGTGCAGGCTGACGACATCGGCCGCGGCGAACAGGGCCGCCATGCTGTCGACCCGTTCAGCGCCCAACGCCAGTCCCGCGCCGCGCGGCAGCCAAGGGTCAAAAAACTGCACCCGCATCCCGAAAGCCCGGGCGCGCAGCGCAACGGCAGAACCGATCCGGCCCAGGCCGACAATGCCCAGTGTCAGCGTCGACAGCCGCCGTCCCAATGGATTCAGTGTCGGGCGCCAGTGGTCATGCAGGTCGGTCCGCAGCGCCGTGGTGTGAAACTCAATACCCCGCAACAGCGCCAGCATGAACGCCATAGCGTGGTCGGCCACTTCCAACGTGCCATAATCCGGCACATTGCACACCGGCACGCCGCGCCTGGTCCAATCATCAAGGTCAAACGGATCGACCCCGACTCTGGGCGCCACCAGTATGCCAAGCCTATCGAGGCGATCGCGGTACGGCGCCGGAATGTCCTGTGAGCAGACAATGGCTCGGCAGCGCCGCCAGTCTGCCTCCGGCACGGCGTCAAAGCCGGCATAGAAAGCGGCCGCCAGCTCGGGACCCAGTGCTTCACGTTCAATTCGATGGTCATCCTGCCAACGCGTGGCCGGCCACAGGACCAGATCCTTGCCGTTCTCTCCGGATGCCACTGCCGTCTTCTCCTTACTGCTTGTGTTGATCACCTACACCGCCTGCCGACTGTGCCGGTTGCAATGACAGCCGCTGGCCGCAACACTACCCGGCCTGCCACGAGGGCCAGATGTCAGAGCCAGAACACGACCCCAAAACCACCAACGAGGCCAACGGCGATCTCGACCGTGCCCGAGAGATTTTGCAGCAGACCTATGGCTACAGCGACTTTCGTGGCCTGCAGGAAGACATCATAACGGCTACGCTGCAGGGGCAGGATGCCCTGGTCCTGATGCCGACCGGCGGTGGCAAGTCGCTGTGCTACCAACTTCCCGCGCTGGTCCGTGAAGGCACCGGCGTCATCATCTCACCTTTGATTGCCCTGATGCAGGACCAGGTCGCGGCGCTGCGGGATCTCGGCATCAAAGCCGCCTTTCTCAATTCGACCCAGACGCCTGAGACCCAGGCCGAAGTGATCGCGTCCCTGCGCAACGGCACGCTGCAACTCCTCTATGTGGCCCCCGAACGTCTGCTGCAATCACGCACGGTGAACTTGCTGCGCGAGGCACAGTTGTCCCTGATCGCCATCGATGAGGCGCACTGCGTCTCACAGTGGGGCCACGACTTTCGGGCAGACTATCTGCAACTCGATCAGCTCGCCGAATTGTTCCCCGGGGTGCCCCGCCTCGCGCTGACCGCCACGGCAGACCCGGCAACGCGGGAAGAGATCGTCACCCGCCTCAAGCTGTGCCAGCCGCAGCGCTTCATTGCCGGCTTTGACCGGCCGAACATCCACTACCGGGTTGCATCGCGCAGCGCCAATCCCCGCAGCCAGCTGCTGCAACTGCTCACCCGGCATCGCGGCGAGTCCGGCATCATCTATTGCATGTCACGCAAGCGCACCGAGGGCATGGCTGCCTGGCTCAGTGAACAGGGCTACCCAGCCCTGCCCTATCACGCCGGTCTGAGCAATGCGCAGCGCGAGGACCATCAAGCCCGCTTCCTGCGCGAGGACGGTCTGATCATGGTCGCCACCATCGCTTTTGGCATGGGCATCGACAAGCCGGATGTCCGCTTCGTCGCCCACATCGACCTGCCACGCAGCCTCGAGGCCTATTATCAGGAGACCGGTCGCGCCGGCCGCGACGGACAGCCCGCCGAAGCCTGGATGACCTATGGCCTGCAAGATGTCGTCAAACAGGCACAGATGATCCAGCAGTCACAGGCGCCTGACGATCGCAAGCGCATCGAACGCGGCAAGCTCGATGCGTTGCTGGCCTGGTGCGAAACCACCGAATGCCGCCGCCGCGCACTACTGGCGTATTTCGGCGAGGACTATCCGGCCCCCTGCGGTAACTGTGACACCTGCCTGGAACCACCTCAGACCTGGGATGCCACGGAAGCGGCGCAGAAACTGCTGAGCTGCATCTACCGCACCGGGCAGCGCTTCGGCGCCGGTCATGTGCTGGATGTGCTGCTCGGCCGCGATACCGAGCGGGTACAGCAGCTCGGCCACCAGCACCTGAGCACCTTCGGCATCGGCCGCGGCCTAACCGCCATACAATGGCGCGGCGTGCTGCGGCAGTTGATGGTGGCCGGCTATGTAACGGCGGATGCAGAACGCTATGGCGCGCTGGTGTTGAGTCCCGACTGCCGGCCGCTGCTGCGTGGCGAACTCAGACTCACTCTGCGCGAAGATGTGCAGGAGCAGCGCTCACGCAAGGCGCAAGCACTGGCATCGACGGCACCTGCCGACATGGACCTGCACGACGAAGCGCTGTGGGAAGCGCTGCGCGAACTGCGGCGTGATCTGGCACAGCAGAACAATCTGCCACCCTATGTGGTGTTTCAGGACCGGACGCTTAAAGAGATGGTGGCGCTGCGGCCAAAGAGCGCTGAACAACTGTTGCAGCTCACCGGAGTCGGGCAGGCGAAGCTGGACCGTTATGGAGAGGACTTCCTGACGCTGTTGCATCGGCATGAGCGCTGACCGGCTGGACAATGCCTCGAGTCAGCCGGTGGCAATCACTGGCATCAGGCGAATGCGGGCAACATAGTCGAGCTGCGCGGCAGCCTGCTGCAGGCGATCGGCACGCGCTTCGATGTCCGACCGCTCAAGCCTTGCATCCGCCGGCCACGGAAAGATGACGTCCACCTGCACGGTGCCATCGCCATAGTGCAAGCGCAGCTCGGCGTCATCGGGCAACAAGGGCTGCCACACGCGGCGCAGAGCGGCCCGCACCGCTTCCGGCTCGGGCAGATGAAGCGTGCGCTGTGCCGCGTCACTCGGTTCATGGTCGACATGCACCAGCACATCCGTCAACGGCTCCAGCGTGCGCAGCATCCGATCGCTGACCGCCCGTGCGATCCGATGGCCTTCGGAGACGCTGACCTCCGGGTCCACCTGTATGTGCACATCAGCCAGGGCGTCCGAACCCATGCGGCGGGTGCGCAAACTGTGGTGCGATCGTACGCCCGGCACTCGCTCGATGCGCCGGCGTAATACTTTGAGGTGCCGCTCACTGAGCCCGGTATCCACCAGTTCGCCGAGTGCGCCGCGGGCAAATCCCCAACCAACCTGGGCAATCATAACGGCTACAATGATGGCGGCCACGGCATCCAGCCACAGAACGCCCAGCATGGCGCCACCGATACCAACGATAACCACGACCGAAGACAGGGCATCCGTTCGATGGTGCCAGGCGTTGGCTTCGATCAGCCCTGAACGTACCCGTTTGCCGACGACTTTGGTGTAGTGGTACAGGGCTTCCTTGACCAACACAGACACCAATGCGGCGCTCAACGCCAGCCAGCCCGGCTGCCAAAGCGCGTTTTCAGCCAGCAGCCGGTGGCCTGCATCATAAATAAAGCCGGCCGCAACCAAGATCAGCAACACACCGATGGCCGCAGTCGCGGCCGTCTCGATCCGAGCATGGCCATAAGGATGATCTTCGTCCGGCCCCGCGCTGCCGAAGCGGGCAGCGACCAATACCAGCCCGTCGCTGATCAGATCAGACAGCGAATGCACCCCATCAGCGATCAAAGCCTGCGACTGACCGAGGTACCCCGCGGCAACCTTACCGACGGATAACAGCAAATTGGCGACTGCGCCGACAATGGTCACCCGCTTTTTGGCATGGTAGCCATTGTCATCGAGACCAACCTCAGCCATCACTTACGCCCTGGGCAGTGATACCAACAATACGGCCAAGCCGCAGGCGACAATGCAAGATCAGTTCGCTCAATCGCGCGGGCTCAATCGCGCTGGTATGTACCGACCAGCCGGTTCATACCATTGACCTTGGGCTCTATCTGCTTGAGCAGTTCCCACATCGTCAGCCCCGGATCGAGCTGCACTGCGTCTTTCAGCGACAGAACCCAGAAATAGTACTGATGCAGCCCGTGTCCATTCGGTGGCATGGGCCCGTTGTAGCCGGTCTTGCCAAAGTCGTTCTTGCCCTGCGTGAACTCGGCGCTGCCTTCCGCCAGTGCCGCGACATCGCCCGGGATGTTGTACAGCACCCAATGCACAAAACCGTATGTGCCCATGGGTGTTACCAGCGGGGCGTCCGGATCATGACAGATGACGGCAAACCCTTTGGTGTCTGACGGCGCATTGGACCAGCTCAGCGCTGGTGACACGTCTTCCCCTTCGCCGGTGTGCTTTTTCGGAATACTGCCATTCGGGCCAAAGGCCGAACTGCTCAACGTCATGTCGGATAGCGCAAAACCCATGTGCGTACTCCTTTTGCTTATAGCGGATGTCTACTCCTGGTCTGACTAGTGTACTCAGCTTGCACACGCCCTGCATGAGCCATCCGGCACGAGCGGCAAAAGCGGCTCATCAGCCCGGCCAGACGCCAGCTGTGCGTAGCGCTGTCAGTCGCTCATCATCGTATCCCAGCACACGACGCAAAACCGCCGCACCATCTGCGTTGAATGCCGGCGGGGGCAGCAAAGGCAGCGCCCGAAACAGTCCCTGCGCCACAAAGCTGCGTACGCCCTGCAGGCCGCCGCCCTCGAGCAGCAGTGGCTCGGCCTGAGGCTGCGCAAAGACTTCGCGCATGTCATTGACGAAACCAAAGGGCACCCGGCTGGCCCGTAACAGCTTGTCCGCGGTGGCCCGATCGAGAACGGCGAAGGCCGTGTCCAGCGCCGCGCCGAGTTCTGCGCGATGTTGCACCCTGCCCTGGTTGGTGACAAAGCGCGGATCTGCCCCCAGCGCCTCCAGACCCAGAGTCGTGGCCAGTGCCAACCATTGACGGTCAGTCCCCACCGCCAGTACCAGCTCGGCACCATCGCTGAGCCGGAAGACGGCCCCATAGGGCACGATGTTCGGATGTTCCGAGCCCATACGCTGCGGCACCTGACCGGCGACCAGATAGTTGCTCGCCTGGTTGGCCAAAGACGCGATTGCGGCGTCGAGCAGAGACACATCCAGAACCCGGCCCGTCGCGTCGCCGCGCGCCTGCGCCAACAGCGCGAGCAAGATGGCTTCCTTGAGCTGATGCGCGGCCAGCAGGTCGACCAGGGCCACCGGCATCTTCACCGGCGGCCCGTCCGGGGTGCCGTTGAGAAAGGTAAAGCCACTCTCGGCCTGGATGATGGCGTCGAATCCGGGCCTGGCGTCGGCGCTGCCGTAGGCCGAAATACGCCCCACAATCAGCTTTGGATTCAGTGTCAGCAAGCGCTCGGCATCCAGCCCCAGCTTGCGGTCGTCACCCGGCTTGAAGCTTTGCAGGACGATGTCACTGCGTGCCACCAGTGCATCGATCACCGCCAGCCCCGCCGGCGACGCCAAGTCCAGCGCCAGCGACTGCTTGCCCCAGTTCGCACATGAGAAGTAAGCAGACACTTCGGCGGCGTGATCCTCGCCGCGGAGCCACCAGCCTCGCGTCGGGTCGCCACCCGTGGCCGGATTTTCGACCTTGATGACCTCTGCCCCCAGTTCCGCGAGGAATTGTCCGGTCAGCGGACCGGCCAGAATGCTGGCCAGCTCCAGCACCCGCAGGCCAGACAGGGGACCAGGCGGCGATTTGCTGGCGGCGCCTGCAGCGGCATCGCCCAAACCTGCAGGTTGTGAGGGCTGCGAGGGTGTCGACTCTTCCGGCAAGGATCAGCGCTCCGCTGTGCTCTGGGAGCGCGATCTTAGCAAAGCCCTACCGGCTGTGTGCCGTCACGCTTTATGATCATCACGTGCAGGATGGAACCTGAGATTGCCGTTATGGCCTTACGTACAGCGCTTGGATAAGGATGCCCATGAAATTCGCCCGTCTCCCCACCTCTTCTGTCCCGGACCGCCACCGCGCCCGGCCTCAAATGTCGTTCATGATGGTCGCCGCACTCGCCGCAGCGCTGGGGCTGGCCGTCGCCAGCGGCCCGGCGGATGCAGACGACGGCTTTCAAAGCTGCGTTGTCGGGCTGAAGGCGCGGGCTCGGGAAGACGGCATTTCAGCCCGGACCATCGACGGCGTACTCGCCCAGGTCAACCATCTGCCACGCATCATCGAACTCGATCGCAGCCAACCCGAGTTCACGACCACCTTTGCCGACTACTTCAACCGCCGTGTCACCAACGAGCGGGTCCGCCGCGGCCGGGCGCTGGTGCGCGAACATCGCGACCTGCTGGAACGCATCCAGCGCGACACAGGCGTACCGCCACACTATCTGGTCTCCTTCTGGGGCCTGGAAACCAACTTCGGCAGCTACTTTGGCACCGTTCCTACGCCGGACGCGCTGGCCACGCTGGCCTGTGACGAGCGCCGATCAGCCTACTTCACCACCGAGCTGATGGCTGCCCTGCAGATCATTGATGCCGGCGACATTACCGCTGACCAGATGAAAGGCTCCTGGGCCGGTGCGCTGGGCCATGTGCAGTTCATGCCGTCGGTATTTTTGCGCTATGCCGTCGATGGCGACGGCGATGGCCGCCGTGACCTGTGGAACAGTATTCCCGACGCCATGGCCTCGGCCGGCAACTTCCTGGAGCAGCTGGGCTGGCAGTCCGGGCAGCGCTGGGGACGGGAAGTCCGCCTGCCGGAAGACTTTGACTACAACCTGATCGGTCGGCAGCAAAAACATTCGCTGTCACACTGGCGTTCGCTCGGCGTTACGGATGCCTTTGGCGAAACGCTGCCCGACGTCGACCTGCCGGCATCTCTGCTGCTGCCGGCCGGTCACCGCGGACCGGCGTTTCTCGTGTACGAGAACTTCAACATCATCATGCGCTGGAACCGCTCCGAGTACTATGCGCTGACCGTCGGCCGGCTCGCCGATCAAATCGCCGGTGCCGGGCGGCTGCAGCAGCCGCCACCGGACGATGCACCGCGCTTCAGCCGCGACCAGCTGATGGAGATCCAGTCGCACCTCAACGAACTCGGTTATGACGCCGGCGAGGCCGACGGCATACTTGGACCGGCCACCCGCGCCGCCGTCAGCCGCTTTCAGCAGACTGTCGGCATGATTCCGGATGGGCACCTGGACCAGGCGGTGGTCGATGCCCTGGACGAAGCCGTTTCCGGCTGAGCTCAAAGGCTCATGCCACGCCCCAGAGCCAGCGCCCATTCGTTGATGTTGGGCGCACAACACAACCCGACAACAAGGATCGCGTATGGACTTCGCCAAACCCGCCATTGACCTCGGCCTCTACACCAACCAGCGTGAACCCATGCTCGAGTTCTGGCAGCAGCGTGCCGGCATCGAGTTCGACGAACTGTTGCCAGCCGGCCGCGGCATTCACCAGCTGCGTCACGCCATTGGGTCATCAATACTGAAGATCAACCACAGCCGCGACCCCCTTGATGCTGCGCCGCCCGCGGGCTTTTGCAGACTGTGGGTCGCTCGCACCGGTATCACAGCGCCGACAGAACTGACCGATCCGGACGGCAACGCGCTCTCGCTGGTGGCGCCCGGCCACAACGGCATCGACCAAATGCAGATCGACCTGCAAACACCAGACATCGATGCTGCTGCCAACTTCTATGGCAAAGTGCTGGGCCTGACAGACGCCGGCCGACACCGATTTCAGCTTGGTGAGACACTGCTGCAACTGATTGAGCACAAGGCGCAGCCCACCGAGCCGGTGATGCGTGCCACTGGTTATCGTTACATCACCGTGCAGGTATTCGATGTCGTTGGGACACACCAGCGTATTCTGGAGCTGGGTGGTCGTGAAGGCAGCGCGCCAAGGAAACTGGGCGACGTCGCACATATTTCCTTTGTACGCGACCCGGATGGCAACTGGATTGAGATCTCGCAGCGCAAGTCGATCACCGGGTCACTGGACTGATGCCTGATGCCGGGCCCGGATCCTCAGAGGAACGCAAGAGCCGTGTCTTCGTAGCGGCCTTCGTTGACGCCGAGAGTCGATCCACCATCCGGCGTATCTCTGCACCGGTGCTTGAGGCATTGCCCGAGTTTCGAAAAATCCCTGATAGAAACTGGCACCTGACACTGCGCTTCGTGGGCTCTGTTGACAAGACACAAATGCAAGCCGTGCAAGCGGCGCTTAAATGGATCGGTACCGTTCGGTTGCCGCCAATGCGCACTACGGGATGGACCCTGCTGCCAAGCACTCGACACC
>SKXG01000221.1 GCA_007128525.1 Pseudomonadales bacterium
ATTGTGTTCGCAGGCGGCGGCGAGGAAGTGCACTGGACGATGACGCTGCTGTTCGATGCCATGGGCGCGCTCTCCTCCAAATACAATGATGCACCAACAACTGCATCCCGGCCCTATGACAAGGATCGCGATGGGTTCGTGATTTCCGGTGGCGGCGGTTTGCTGGTGCTGGAAGAGCTTGAGCATGCCAAGGCTCGCGGCGCGAAAATTTACGGTGAGGTGGTGGGTTATGGTGCCACTTCAGATGGATATGACATGGTGGCGCCGTCCGGCGAGGGTGCGGTGCGTTGCATGCAGCAGGCGCTGTCGACCGTGAACGTGCCCATCGACTACATCAACACGCACGGCACCAGTACCCCGGCCGGGGACATCCGTGAGCTGGAAGCCATTCAGGAAGTGTTTGGCAATGAAGTGCCGCCGCTCAGCTCTACCAAGTCGCTGACGGGGCATGCATTGGGCGCTGCCGGCGTCAATGAGGCCATTTACGCGTTGCTGATGATGGAGAACGGTTTTATCAGTGCCTCGGCCAATGTGGAGAACCGGGATCCTGCCGGTGAAGGTATGCCCGTGGTTACGGAGCGCCGAGATGGCGTGACCCTTAACGCTGTGCTGTCAAACAGCTTTGGGTTTGGTGGCACCAATGCCAGTCTGGTGTTGCAGCGTTATGACGGATCCTGATTGTTTCCGTTTTGAGACAGTGAAATATACGTAGCTCGTCTGAGTCTAAAAATTTGTGGCCAGATTGTTACCTAAAGTAACGAAATGGCCGCAAGTCGAAACGAACAGGTCAGAAATAGCGTTTTGTGTTTCATATTTGTTTCGATCCCTCTGGAATTGTTTCCCTTTTGCCTTCTATAGTGTTCCCCGCGAAATCTGTTGCCTGGCGGGGCGCCGTATGCCCCAGGCGGTGTGCTGTCCCGCCAGGTACCAACTCAAGGCTTCGCGCTTTCTGGTACTCAAGGGGAGTAACACACTATGCAAGACGATGTGACGGGCCGATTTACCCGGCTTGCGTATCGTTCCGTTCTGGCCGGCGTCGTCGGTGTGATGGGCTTTGCCATTGCACCGGAACAGGCGCAGGCGCAGGAAGGAGCGGTCGAGGAAGTAATCGTTACCGGTACCTTCATCCGCCGCCGTGACAGCTTCGATACGGCTTCGCCGATCGACATCATGGACTCCATGGATATCGCGGAACGAGGTACGCCTAACCTGGGTGAGGTCATCCGGAATCAGACCTATAACCAGGGCACCTTTACCGTGACCAACATTCTGGCCAACGCACCCCAAGGTGGTGCTACGCCGGAAGCCAACTTCCGGGGTCTGGGCTCGGGCGCCACGCTGACGCTGCTCGATGGCCGCCGGACTGCGTCTCAGAACCTGTCGAATCTGTATCCGCAGATTGCCATTCAGCGGGTTGAGAGCATCACTGATGGTGCCGCGGCACTGTATGGCACCGATGCGGTCGGCGGGGTGATGAACTTGATCCCACGGAAGAACTTCGAAGGCATGGAGGTGCGTGCATCGTTCAACTCGGCGACCCAGGGCGACTGGGATGAGACCGCCTGGAGTGTGATCGGTGGCGCCAGCACCGGGCCGACCAATTTTGTCGGCGCATTCGAGTACCGTGATCGCGAGAGCCTGCGATTCTTCGATCGCGACCAATACTCGCTGGGCGCGCCGTCCTGGTCGACCACGTCCTGGCCCGGCAACTTTCTGGTGCCTGAGCGGGATCTCGCCGGTGAGCTGACCGGCTCAATGCTGCGTCTGCCTGATCCAGGCTGTGGCGTAAACGAAGACCCGAGTGCGACCAAGGCTGATGGCGTGCTGGCACGACGGCAGGGCATTCTGCTGCTGTCAGAGTTGCCGCAACAGATTCCCGCCATTCCGGATTCCGCAGAAATGGGCCTGTGTACCTGGGAGTTCGGCGAGAACTTCATGTATCAGCCGGAAGTCACCACGTTTTCCGGTGCCTTCTTTTTCGGGCACCAGTTTACCGATGATCTGAGCTTTGACTCGGAGTTTCTGGTGACGCGCACCGAGAGCCTGGACACCGGTTCACCGTCAAATCCGGGTGGCCGACTCGGCGCACTGGAAACCGTGCCTGGCGAGAATCCGGGCAACCCGTTCCGGGCATACTCCATGTTTGCCTCCATCCCGGTTGTGCCGGGAACCGCCGATGCCTGGATTCGCGGACAGCCGTTGTTTGCAGCGCCACAGCTGGATGGCAGCGGTGCGGTCGTCTACGACGAGTTCGGCAACATCCTGCCCCATCGTGATCCCGGTACCGGCGAGGTTGTGCTGGCCGACAACCGATTCGCGGAGGTCACGCTGGATGCGAACAATCAGCCCACCAACGACGGTGGTGTGCCGTTCAATGAAGATGTACGTATGGCAAACTGGCGCCCAGTGGGTTATCCCTTCGTGCAGCCAAGCCGCAGCAACGCAGACGGCACTGGTAAGGGCGATGGCATGATCACCGGCAACAACTTCCGTTGGGTCGGTCAGGTCAACTACGACATTCCGGACACGTCCTGGACCAGCTACGCCAGCTATACCTACAACATGGTCGATGTTGATGGGCCTGGTGGCCGGGTGGAAAGTCTGTCGGCCATCAATGCCGGCCTGCGTGGCGACCTGACGATCATTGCGGATCCGGACGAGCCGGCAGTGACGCGACGGGCATGGTTCAACCCGTTCGCCTCGCAGAACATCATCTGTGAAGACCGGGCCTGCACGGCGGATCAGCAGCCTGAGCTGATTGAGGATCCCTCCGGTGCCACGGATGTTGACGGCAACCCGGTCATGATTCCGAATCCGGTGGTAAACAGTGTTCAGGTCTGGGATCAGATTGCGCGCTTTGAGCCGACCAACACGCGCACGACGCTGAATATTGCCGAAGCGGTGGCCACTGGTGATTTGTTTGATATTCCGGCGGGTCCGGTACAGGCTGCCGTGGGCACTCAGTGGCGCCATACGCGCTTTGCAGTTGATGAAGGCAGTGCCTCCAATGCACGGGATACCTTTATCGGTCTGGGTTCACCGGACTTTTCAGAGCGCCGCAGTGTCTACGCAGTCTTTGGTGAGCTGAATATTCCGGTCTTTGACGACCAGAATCTGGGTTTCTTCGAGCTGAACATGGCGCTGCGCAGTGAGTTTGTTGACGACAACGCCGATGCGGACCTTGACTCGACGGACTTCAAGATTGCTGCGCGATGGGAGCCGATGGATATGCTGGCCCTGCGGGCATCCTTTGGCACGTCCTTCATTGCTCCGTCACTGGCCGACCTGTTTGAGCCAACCAGTCTGGGTATTCAGAACCTGAGTGACCCACTGACGGGTGCGACCGCCTTTACGGCGCGAACGCTGGGTGGCAATCCAGATCTGCAGCCGGAAGAAGCTGACGTTTACAACATTGGCTTTACCGCCAACTTCCTGAACGGTGATCTGTCCTGGATGTTCGATTACAAGGTTTTCGATTTCCAGGATCGCATCATTCGGCCAGGCGGTCAGGAAATCGTGCAGCGTGACTGGGAGCGCTTTACCAGTTCGGAGTTCTTTGTTGATCCGGAAGGCGATATCCAGGCTCAGTATGGCAACTACTACGAAAGCCTGAGCGACGACGAGATTCTCGTTTCGCGCGATCCCACCCTTGGTTATCAGATCGAGTTTGTCAACACCGATCTGCTCAACGCCCGGGCCATGGAATGGCGAGGTTTCGACACCACGGTAGCCTATCGCTTCGACAGCCGTGATCTGCCGTTCATCGACGGCGATATTGGCCGCTTCTCCACGAGCATTACTGCAACTTACGTGGAGAGCTATGAATATCAGGCAACTGCTGACGGCGGCACCGTCGAAGGCGCTGGCCAGCGCAACAATGCGACGGCTGCCGTGCCCGCGACGCCCCGCTGGCGCGCCAACCTGCGTGCTGGCTGGGATTTTGACCGTCATTCGGTTGTCCTGATCGGCCGTTACACCCATGGCCTGAATGCCCGAGGTGACGCCAACGAAGACGGCGAATTCGTCGACGATCCGTTCTGCTTCGATGGCGCCGCGACCGGGCTCTCTGATAGCCAGCCGGCGCTTGGCGTGACCAATCCGTGCCGTGCCACCTTGCCCTCCTACACGGAGTGGGACGTCCAGTACAACCTGAACCTGGACGGTGCCTGGGGCGACCGGGCGACAACGGTGACCCTGGGTCTGATCAACATGTTTGATCGTGAGCCGAGCCGTCTGCGCACCCTGGGTGGTCTGGAAACCCAGCTCTACGATCCGCGTGGTCGTATCTGGTACGTTCGCTTGAATCAGGAGATCTGATTCACCAAAGGTCAGTGCCCGCACGGCGGGTAGACCTTGTTGGACAAAGGGCGGCTTCGGCCGCCCTTTGTTTTTATTGTTTCACGGCTCGGCTATTTCGTAACAAATAGACCCGCAGTGTTACCTATGGCAGCAGTTTGCCCAGCAAGCTGCTGCCATGGTTGATAATTTTCCCCGAATACTTGTTTCAGCCGGCTAGACTCGTCGCACGAAGCACCCTATATTCCAACTGTCGCTGGTCTATGTGCGGCAGCTTCGCTGCACCTGAACAGCAGCAACTGTTACGCCGCAAATAAGTAGTAGCAAGGTGTAGCACAGATGGTCGGCGCATCAGGCGCTCATCTCAACAAGGGGAGAAACACATATGCATAGCGATTCGACGAGCCGGTTTGCCCGGTTTGCGTATCGTTCTGTGCTGGCGAGCGTAGTCGGGGTCATGGCATTCGCCGTGGCACCTGAGCAGGCTCAGGCACAGGATGGCGCTATCGAGGAAGTGATTGTTACAGGTACGTTCATCCGCCGGCGGGACAGCTTTGACACGGCGTCGCCGATTGACATCATGGATGCAGCGGATATTGCTGAGCGCGGTACGCCAAACCTTGGTGAAGTCGTGCGTAACCAGACCTTCAATTATGGTGTCTTTACGGTCACCAACATTCTTGCAGCGGCGCCCCAGGGTGGTGGTAGTCCTGCAGCCAACTTCCGTGGCCTGGGTGCTGGTGCCACGCTGACCCTGCTCGATGGCCGCAGAACGGCGTCGTCGAACCTCGCCAACCTTTACCCGCAGATTGCGATCGCACGCACAGAGAGTCTGACTGACGGTGCTGCGGCTGCGTATGGTACGGATGCTGTCGGCGGGGTGTTCAACCTGATCCCGCGCAGGCGCTATGAAGGCATGGAAGTCCGGGTATCTCACAACGCCGCGACGCAGGGCGACTGGGATGAAACCGCCTGGAGTGTCATCGGTGGCGCTTCCAATGGACCTACCTCTTTTGTCGGTGCTTTTGAGTACCGGGATCGGGATAGCCTGCGTTTCTTCCAGCGTGATCAGTACTCACTGGGCGCTGCCAGCTTTTCCAGCGTTTCCTGGCCGGGTAACTTCACGGTTCCGGATCGGGATGCGGCTGGTAATTTCGTGACGCGCGAGCGGGGGCCTGGTGGGGCGATCCTGAGCACCACAATCGTTCCCACTTCTGCTGAAGCAGACCGGCTGGCCCGGCCAGACCCGGGCTGTGGCCTGAACAATGAGGCCAGCGGACCGGATGCGAAGGCGGAAGGTGTACTTGCCAGACGGCAAGGTATTCTGCTCGGCACGACGCATTTTGGCGGCACTTGCCTCTGGGAGTTCGGTGAGAACTTCATGTATCAGCCGGATGTTGAGAGCTGGGCAGGTGCGTTCTTTTTCGACCATCAGTTCACTGATGAGCTTACGTTTGAGTCGGAGTTTTTGGTGACGCGCTCAGTGGTCTTAGACACAGGCTCGCCGTCAAACCCCGGTGGTCGTAACAGCGAGCTTCCGGACATTCCTGGCGAGAACCCCGGCAACCCATTCCGGGCCGCGGGCTACACCGTGGTCGCGCCAGCATCTGGTGCATTGGGTCCTGTGCCATTGGTGGCGCCAGTCAGCTTCCTGTATGCAGCCCCGATGGTGGACCCGAGTACCGGTGCCGTATTGCGTGATGATCTGGGCCGGATCCGGCCGCTGCGTAACCCGGCCACCAACGACGTGGTCCTGGCGGACAGCCGTTTCGAAGCCATCGCGCTTGACGACGATGGTGTTCCCACCAACGCCGGCGGTGTGCCGTTCAACGAAGATGTCCGGATCGTCAACTGGCGTCCGGTTGGTTATCCGTTCGAACAGCCCAGCCGCAGTAACTCTGACAATACCGGCAAGGGCGACGGTATGTTTACCGGGCTGAACTATCGCTGGGTCGGCCAGATGACTTATGACATTCCGGATACTAGCTGGAGGGCGGTTGGCAGCTATACCTTCAACCGAGTGACTGTGGATGGTCCTGGTGGCCGTACAGAGAGTATGTCCGGCCTTGACGCAGGTATCAGAGGCAACCTTCGAGTAAAGAGCGAAGAAGGGGGGTCACGAGAAACCTGGTTCAACCCGTTCGCGACGCAGAACTTTGTTTGTACGAACCGTGTCTGTGAGGGTGGGGTGCGACAGCCGTTGATGATCGAGCATGAGGTCACCGGTGAGATGATCCGCAACCCGGCAGTAAACACGCCTGAAGTCTGGGATAATATTGTCAAGTTCGAGCCGACCAATACCGAGACGACTCTGAACATTGCCGAGGTTATTGCAGATGGTGACCTGTTCGAGCTGCCCTGGGGCATGGTTGCCGGTGCCGTAGGCGGGCAGTGGCGACATACCCGATTTGCCGTTGATGCTGGCAGTGTGTCCAACGCCCTGGATGCGTACATCGGTATAGGTACACCGGACTTCAGCGAAAGGCGGTCAGTCTTTGCCGGCTTTGCCGAGGTCAACGTACCGATCTACGATAACGACACTCTGGGATTGCTTGAAGCGAACCTCGCCGTTCGTTCCGAAGCGGTTCAAGACGGTTCGGATGCCGACCTGGACAGCACCAATTACAAAGTAGCGTTTCGTGCTGAGCCGGTGAATTGGCTTGCCCTTCGTGCATCCTGGGGCACGTCCTTCATTTCGCCTTCGCTGGAAGACATGTTTGCGCCTCAGACCCTGGGTATCTCCAATGTCACTGACGCCCTCACAGGTACGGGTGGCTTTTTGGCAAGGACACTGGGTGGCAACCCGGAGCTGGAAGCAGAAGAAGCGGAAGTCTACAACCTCGGTTTTACGTTGAACCTTCTTCAAGGCGACCTGAACGTGGTGTTCGATTACAAGATCTTTGATTTTGATGATCGCATCATTCGCCCGGTTCCGCAGGAGGTGCTGTCGATGGACTTCGCCAATGCTGTTGCGACCCTGGGTCCAAACCCGGATGTGTTCGATTGGCTTGCGACTGGCCTGGCTGACCCTCGTGTCGTTCGTAATCCGGAGACAGGTCTGCTCGACTTCGTGGTGACCGATCTGATCAACGCCCGGTCGATGGAGTGGAAGGGTTTCGATACGACAGTGTCCTATCGTTTCGATCCGCGTGATGTGTTGCCGATGGTGGATATGGACCTCGGCCGCTTCAGCACCAGCCTGACCACGACCTACGTGCAGAGCTATAAGTATCAGGCTACTGAGGGCTCGCCTAAGATTGAAGGGGCGGGCAAGCGGAACAATGGTACGGCTGGCGTGCCGCCTTCTCCGCGCTGGCGCGCCAACCTGCGCATGGGCTGGGACTGGAATCAGCACAGCGCGGTGATCATTGGCCGCTACACCCATGGCGTGAACAATGCTGCAGACGACGATCCGTTCTGTGGTGCGGGCATCGATGGCATAATCAATGCTTTCCCACAGCTGGGTGTGACCAACGCCTGCCATGACACGCTGCCATCACACACGGAGTGGGATGCACAGTACAACCTGAACCTGGATGGCTTCTGGGGCAATCGGGCTGCCACGCTGACGCTGGGCCTGATCAATGCCTTCGACAAGGAGCCGACGGCCATGCGTACCCTGGGTGGCCTTGAAACCCAGCTCTATGATCCGCGTGGTCGGATCTGGTATGTCCGCATGACCCAGGAAATTTGAGGTCGGGTTGACAGACCTTTTAAAGGGTGAAAGGGCGGCTTCGGCCGCCCTTTTTTTTGCCCGCATGCTGGCCGGGCCGCTATTGAAGGGGAACTTGGGCAGGGTAGAATGGCCGAGGTTTCCAAGGAACGCGTTATGATGAGATCGCTGTTGGTTCTGTGCCTTATGCTGTTGGCGTCCACTGCCTATGGGGAAGACTGCAGTTCCCTGAGTTCCGTGGACGAACGGATTGCCTGTCAGCTTGAGAAGCATTGTCCTGATGCCGAGACCGATGCCGAGATTTCAGCCTGCTATGAACGCATTATTCGGAGTCAACTGAGCAGTCCGCAGCAGGAGCGTGGCGCGTCTCGTGACAGCGGTGACGCAGAGGCGGAGTTCGGTCTTGCAGACCGTGGCCGGCATCCCAGTACGCCGCAGGTGTCTCAGGTTCGTTCGAGCATTACTGCCATGCAGGCGAGTTCACATCGCCGACTGCTGTTCCTGCTCGAGAATGGCCAGCTCTGGGAGCAGGCCGAAGCGCAAAGGGTCAATTATCGTGTTGGAGACCGGGTCACTGTTCGACGTGCCACTTTCGGGTCCTTCCGCATGGTCAACGATCGGAACAACCGGATTACGACCGTCCGCCGGGTGGACTGCGACGGTGAGCGTAACCGGGCAGTGGAGGCGCGATGCAGCGCGATGGGCCTCTGACGAGGTCATTAGCCCTGGGCAGTCGTTTCTATGAAAATATGGGCCGTTGGCCGTCCGCGTTAGTCCGTCTCAATGGCAGCGTGTCAGACATTGCCATTGAACCCGTTTACAGAGCCTGATGGTGATGTTGGAGCCGCCCCGCTGGGCATAAAAAAGCCCGACTCCACGGAATCGGGCTTTTGATGCTCAGCATGATGCTCAGATAGTGGCTCCGCCTGCTGGGCTCGAACCAGCGACCCGCTGATTAACAGTCAGCTGCTCTACCAACTGAGCTAAGGCGGAATAGGGCGGCTAGTTTAATGACAGGACCTGATTTTGCAACCTTGGCCTGAACTTTTGTCTCATGACCGGTAAGGTTGCACATTCCGGCTCAGGAGCAGGTTCGTCCATGGCGCATTCCGTCAATTCCTTTCAGGTGGTTTCGCCCTACAAGCCAGCCGGCGACCAGCCGGAAGCGATCGACGCGCTGCTTGACGGACTGTCGAGTGGGCTCAGTCACCAGACGCTGCTCGGCGTTACCGGCTCCGGCAAGACCTTCACCATCGCCAATGTCATCGAGGCTGTGCAGCGGCCCACCTTGGTGCTGGCGCCCAACAAGACCCTGGCCGCGCAGCTCTATGGCGAATTCAAGGCCTTCTTCCCGAACAATGCCGTCGAGTACTTCGTCTCCTATTACGACTATTACCAGCCTGAGGCCTATGTGCCGGCCTCAGACACCTATATAGAGAAGGACGCGTCGATCAACGCCCACATCGAGCAGATGCGGCTCTCTGCCACCAAGGCGATCATCGAGCGGCGAGACACCATTATTGTGGCTTCGGTGTCGGCCATTTACGGGCTGGGTGACCCGTCCTCCTATCTGCGGATGGTAATGCACCTGGACCGCGGTGACCGGGTAGACCAGCGCTATATCCTGGTCCGGCTGGCCGAACTGCAGTACACGCGCAACGACATGGTGTTCCAGCGCGGCACCTACCGGGTGCGCGGCGATGTCATCGATGTTTTCCCGGCCGAGTCCGAGCGCGCCGCCGTGCGCATCGAGCTGTTCGATGACCTGATCGAGAACCTGTCCCTGTTCGACCCGCTGACCGGCGAGGTACTGAGTCGTGTGCCGCGCTTCACCATCTTCCCGAAGACCCACTATGTGACGCCGAGGGAGCGCATTCTGGAGGTCCTGGAAGACATCAAGGCCGAGCTGCGTGAGCGGGTGGACTGGCTTACCGAGAACCATAAGCTGGTCGAGGCACAGCGTCTCGACCAACGTACCCGATATGACCTGGAGATGATTCAGGAGCTGGGCTACTGCAACGGCATCGAGAACTACTCGCGCTATCTGTCCGGTCGCGCCCCGGGTGAGGCGCCTCCGACGCTGTTTGACTACCTGCCCAGTGATGCGCTGCTGATTATCGACGAGTCTCATGTCACGGTGCCGCAGATAGGCGCCATGTTCAAAGGTGACCGCTCCCGCAAAGAGACGCTGGTGGAATATGGCTTTCGTCTGCCGTCAGCGCTCGACAACCGGCCGCTGAAGTTCGAGGAGTGGGAGGCGATGGCGCCGCAGATGATCTTTGTCTCGGCCACGCCAGCCAACTATGAGGCCGGACGTTCCGGGCAGGTGGTTGAGCAGGTGGTCCGCCCCACGGGGCTGATAGACCCGGCTGTGGAAGTCCGGCCGGCCAGCACGCAGGTGGATGACCTGCTCGGGGAGGCCAGAGCCGTTATCGCCACAGGCGCCCGGGTCCTGGTGACCACGCTGACCAAGCGCATGGCTGAAGATCTGACCGAGTACCTCGATGAGCAGGGCATCCGGGTGCGCTATCTGCACTCCGACATCGACACCGTGGAACGCAGCGAGATCATCCGTGACTTGCGGCGCGGGGAGTTTGATGTGCTGGTGGGCATCAACCTGCTGCGAGAGGGACTGGACATGCCCGAAGTGGCCCTGGTGGCGATACTGGATGCCGACAAAGAAGGCTTCCTGCGTTCCGAGCGGTCCCTGATTCAGACCATCGGCCGCGCCGCCCGTAACCTCGAAGGCCGGGCCATTCTGTATGGCGACGAGGTTACCGGCTCAATGCAGCGCGCAATAGACGAGACCGACCGGCGGCGCCAGAAACAGCTCGAATTCAACGCAGAGCACGGCATCACGCCAAAGGGCATCCGCAAAGCCGTGGCTGACGTGATGGAAGGTGCCCGAACCGCTGTTGCCGATACGCGCAAGCGGCCCAAGGCCGCGGAACCGGGCCGCCGCTACACGCGCGAGATTCCGGCCGATCCCAAGGCGCACGGCAAACTGCTGGAGAAGCTGGAGAAGCAGATGCTCGAGCACGCCCGAAACCTGGAA
>SKXG01000141.1 GCA_007128525.1 Pseudomonadales bacterium
CTCCAGAAACCGGCCAACATGGGTCTCGGTACTGCCGTAGCTGTAATCGAGACGCACATGGCGGATTCCCAGTGACCGCAAACGGTCGATCACATAGTCATCCGTTGCCGGGTCCGATGCGGTGGCCACGCAGACACCGGCAAAATCGTCAGGCACCTGATGCCCAACACCCGGCAGATGGCCGTCAGGAATGAACAGACGGCCACGCAACACGAAGCTGAGCGCGGCTCGAACGAATGTTGCGGACTGTCGGTTCCAGGATGTCCGGGCAAGAAACTTGGCGCCGCCCACCGGCATGAATCACCCCCTGCGCGATGCGGCCTGTCGTGATCTGGCAGGCCGCGCGAGCCGCGCAGGATACCATAGCAAGGCGCGTCAGCCTGTGCTCAGTAGCCGGTCTGTTCCCGCTCGGGCAAAGCCTCGCGTACGCTTTTCAGATCCTGTATGGCTGCGCGCGCCAGAAAGCCATTGTCGGTGCCCAGCGAGATGAACTGAAAGCCCATGTCAATGTAGCGGCGCGTATAAGCCGCACTGCCGGTAAAGATCCCGGCCGCAACGCCGTGCTTGCGACAGCAGGCCAGGATGCGTTTGACCGCCTCAGCATGGGGCGCCGCATCGGTGTCACCGACTGGCGGCAGCCCCAGCGCCAGCGCCAGGTCTGAAGGGCCGATCAAAATGCCGTCGACCCCAGGCGTGCTGACGATCTCATCGAGGTTCTCGAGCGCCTCTGCTGTTTCCACCATGGGTATGCAGGCCAGCTCGCTATTGGCCTGGCCGCCATAACCGCGACCGCCATAGATGCCCGCACGAAGCGGACCAAAGGAGCGGATGCCATCGGGTGGATAGCGGCAGGCTGCGACCGCCCGTTCCGCATCGGCCCGATTATTCACCATCGGCACGATCACGCCGTATGCGCCGGCATCGAGGACCTTCATGATGATCGACGCCTCGTTCCACGGCACTCTGACAATCGGCGTCGTGTCTGTGGTGGATATGGCCGGCAGCATCGCCAGCAGATCCTGGTAGTCGATCAACCCGTGCTGCATGTCCACACACAGCCAGTCGAAGCCCAGCCCGGCCATCAACTCCGCCGTATAGCCATTGCCAATGCTCAGCCAGCCGCCAATGGTGGTGTGTCCTTCACGCCAGGCCGCCAATGATCTGTTCTTGCGCATACCCTGCCCCTTGCCATACCCGGCATTTGATTATTTTCGACACCTTAACTTATCAGATGGCTGAAAACGATCAGGCGACCGTTTTCAGCCCGTGGAAGCCATCCATGGCGCGACTCTAACAGGCCGTTTTTCAACGGCCTGTTATCGCAGATCGTCCAGCACCCACTGAACGAGATCTTCTGCCAGGTCGGTCAGTTCCCGGAAGTACCGCCCGCCGGGAGACGGCGGCCTTGGATCCGAGGTGACCACCAGCGTCAGGCCCGCGTCGGGCACCACATACAGCAGCTGCCCGCCAAAGCCGCGCCCATAGTAGGCCGGCAGGCCGGCGGCCTCGGTCAGAAACCAGCCATAGCCATAGGCATGCCCGGTCCAGCGGGAGTGGCCTCGGGGCTGCCAGGACGCGGCAATCCAGTCTGCCGACAGGATCCGCTCACCATTGAGTGATCCGCCCAGCCGATACAGCTCACCAATGCGGGCCAGGGCCCGTGGCGACAGCTGCATTTCATTGCCCCCAAAATGGATGCCCTGCGGGTCACGTGGCCAGTCCGGAATCCGGATGTTCAGTGGCGCGCCCAGCCAGTCATGCGCCAGATCACGGGTGCTGCGGCCCGTGGTTTCGTGCAACACCGCCGACACCAGATGCGTGGTGCCGGTGGAATAAATCATCCGGCCACCGGGTTCATCGACCAATGGCTGCCTGAGCACATGCGCCACCCAATCGGGGCTTTGCACCCAGCGCCCGTAATTCGAGCCCGACGTACTCTGCAACCCGGCCTGCATCGACAGCAGATGACCAAAGCGAATCTCCGCCACCCCGTCGGCGGCCGCAGCCGGCACCCGGTCACCAAGCAGTTCAACGACAGGCTGGTCCGGCGATTCGATCAGGCCACGATCCAGCGCCATGCCGGCCAGCACCGACAACACTGTTTTGGAGACAGACTTGATATTGGCCGGCTCGGACAGGCCCGGCCCACGCAGGTGCAGGCTCAGCGCCGGCTCCCCCTCATGCAACAGCAGCAGACTGTGCAGACGCGGCATGGCCTGGGCACGTGCCGTCAGTTCTTCCGGCACGGCACCAGCTTCCGGAACGGCACCAGAATGTGCCGGCGCGGATATCAACAGCCCGGTTAGCAGCATCACAGTTGCCAGAATCAGGTTAAGGCGAGACATGCCTATAGGAAGCGCGCTACCGCCGTTGGTTCCCCATCCGCCTGCCTGACTCAACTCTTCAGGCGATAGCCGGTGCGGAATATCCAGCCGATCAGCGCCAGGCACACCAGCATGAAGACACCGATCATGGCCAGACTCCAGGCCACGCTGACATCCGCCACACCATAGAAACTCCAGCGAAAGCCACTGACCAGATACACCACCGGATTGAACATGGTTACCGTCTGCCAGAATGGGGGCAACATGCTGATGGAGTAGAAGGTGCCGCCCAAGAATGCCAGCGGCATCACCACCATCATCGGAATGATCTGCAGCTGCTCGAAGTCGCGCGCCCAGATGCCGATGATGAAGCCAAACAGGCTGAAGCTGAGCGATGTCAGCACCAGAAAGGTCAGCATCCAGAGGGGGTGCTGCACCTGGTAGTCCACAAAGAATGTGGCCGTCACCAGTATGATGACACCCAGTATGATCGACTTGGTGGTGGCCGCGCCGACATAGCCGATCAATATCTCCAGACTCGACACCGGTGCCGACAGAACCTCATAGATGGTGCC
>SKXG01000099.1 GCA_007128525.1 Pseudomonadales bacterium
CGCTCGCCGCTGTCAAAGTGAAAGGCGATTCGCGCCTCATTGCTCTCGACATCAACTTCCACCTGGCTCAGGTTGTAGGCAGCATCGAAGTAGCCCTGCTCGTAAGCCAACTCTAACAGTTGCCGCTTGTGCGACTCGTAAACACCGTGGTTCAGCCGTCGACCTTCCAGCGCCCGAACGTTTCGGTGCCAGCTGATCACACGCGGATCCGACATCAGATCGCCCTGCACGATCAGTTCCACTTCGACAATCCGCACGGCCGTACCGGTTTCTATGTCGAAGTTCGCCTGCCAGCAATCACCATCAGAGTTGAAGCTCAGCGATGAACGCACCGAAACATCATAATAGCCAAGCGGCTCCAGTGCTTCCCGGATCTCCTGTTCTGCAGATGCAAATCGCCAGCGCACCATCCAGGGCGGCGCGTCACAGCCGAGATCTGCCAGGTTCAGGTAAGCGAGCACGTTGCTGCGCTCTTCACCGTTTATGCCTTGAACACTGACACCAGCCAGTGCCGGCAACACCACCATGGCAGACAACAGGAATCCAATGCCAACGACAACCCCACGCATCGAGTCAGCGGCTACCCAGAAATTTGAGATTGACCAGCATTGAGGTGCATATCGTTGAAGCTCACAGTCAGGTTCCCATATCAACCATCTGACCATCGTCGAAGCAATCCGTGCAGTCCTGCACCCAAAGCAGAAATCTACGGCACCTGAAGCTACAACGAAAAACGGCGCCCGAGGCGCCGTTTTAATCTGGAGCGGGAAACGAGACTCGAACTCGCGACCCCAACCTTGGCAAGGTTGTGCTCTACCAACTGAGCTATTCCCGCCCGGAGAGGCCGCGTATTCTGCATCAATCATCCAGCCGGCTCAATACCGAAATGTCGGATTTTTAGCCGACGGTACCAGGTGTGCCGCCATCGTTGGATCCGTTCCCGGCAGGCTCCGGCGTGCTCTCAAGCGCTGGAACCGCGCGGGCCAGCTCTGCCAGGCGGGTGGCAATTTTCACGCTGCGCTCTGCCATGCGCAGTCGTGCCCGCAAAGTCTCAATGGCCGGATTCAGCGCCCGCACCTGCACCTCGCGCCGCACCCCGGCATCCAGCAAGGTACTCTTCAGCGCCCGCCAGTCCCGGTGGAGGTGCTCATAGGCCAATTGCACGGCATCAGCGCTGAATTCAGGCTGCAGCGGGTCGGCATGCGCAATCAGCGCCAGCAGATCCGCCTGAAAGCTCGCGATTTGGCCGCCTACCGGGCTGGTCAACAGGGTGTCGAGGCCACCGGTCTCTGCAGCCGCCTCCTCCGTCAATGTGACGAGTTCATCGACGTAATTGGAAACCCTAAGCACCAGGGGCAATTGCTGTGACACTTCCGCGCCCAGTCGTTCGGCCTCAAGCGCCCCAACCGCCTGTTCGACAGCCCCGGACAGGCGCCGCAGGCCGTCACGCTGGGCCGCCACGGCCATGCTGCCGGGTTCCGCACTGATCACGGCGCGACTGAGCGTCCGGCTGATCTCGGCCATGCGCTGCAGCTCCAGCAAGAAGGCATCCAACGCCAGGCCTGGTGAGGCCATCACGTTGGCATCCAGATATTGCGCCTGCCCCAGCGTCTCAGCCTGACTCCGGAAGCGCTGTTCCAGCCAGGCCGCCATACGCGGCACCAGGTGCCACAGCAACAAGGCACCTATCAGAGTAAAACTGGTGTGGAACAACGCCAGCCAGGGCGCGGCGCTGCCGCCAAAAGCCTTCCAGCCACCCAGAGCACCCATCAGCATCAGCACCAATGGCAGCAGACAGAGCCCGACCACACTGCTGAAGCTGTTGATCATGACGTGGCCGGCAGCCACGCGTTTGGCATTGGGGGTGGCGCCGATCACAGCCAAAGCTGACGTGGACGTGGTACCAATGGTGGCGCCAATGACCATGGCCAGAGCAGCAGGCATGCCGATCACCCCGCCTGTCGCCGCGGTCAGGGTAATGGCTATGGCGGCGCTGGAGCTCTGCGTCAGCAGGGTCATCAGGAAACCCACGCCGATATACATCAGGCTGCCCAGCACGCCCTCCGGTGCCAGCGCGCCCACATCCAGACCCTCGGCGAGACCCTCAAACGCCATGCGCAGAAAGTCCACGCCGATAAAGAACAAGCCGAACCCGGCAATCGCCTCACCGATCGCGCCAAGCCGGCGCGACGGACCCACCAGTCGGGCAATCATGCCGACGCCGACCAGCGGTAGCGCGAAGGCGGTAATCGAGAACTTGAAACCGACTGCTGAAACCAACCAGCCGGTGATGGTGGTACCTATGGTTGCACCCAGCACGATGCCCAGCGCCTGACTCAGGCCCAACAACCCGGCGTTGACAAAGCCAATGGTCGCCACAGTCACCGCGCTGGACGACTGCACCGCTGCCGTCAGCGCGGCCCCGGATGCCACGCCTCGCAAGCGGGTACGGGTGGAGTTGGCCAGAACGGCCCGCAGACGTGCGCCGGCAGCGACCTTCATGCCATCCGTAATCATGGACACGGCAAGCAGGAACAGACCCAGGCCACCCAGCAGGGTGCCGATAGCCAACCACATCCCTCAGTGCCCCTCGCCCGGTACTGGTGCGCGTTCTGCAAGCCAACGATCAAGCAGCCGGCTCGCCACCAGGTCTCCAGCCACGTTGACCGACGTCCTTGCCATATCCAGTATCCGATCCACACCCATAATCAGCGCGATACCCGCCGGCGGCACACCAATGGAAGACACCACCATCGCCAGAATCACGATACCGACACCGGGCGTGGCTGGCGAACCAATTGAGGCGCCCACGGTCATCGCCACAATCAACACCATACCGGCCAGCGAGATATCGACGCCGAACAGTTGTGCCAGGAAAACGGCGGCAACCGCCTGATA
>SKXG01000368.1 GCA_007128525.1 Pseudomonadales bacterium
GACATTCGCTCACCGTTCCCTATGGTGCATTCGGACCCGACCAGCGCAGCCACACGACGCTACTGTTGCCCGTAGTGATCGAGTATCGTCCGCGTCCAATCGATCGCATCCACGTAGGCCTGGAACACGATCTCAGCCGGGAATTCGTTCATGTCCAGCCAGTCCCAGTCGCCGGCCTCGTAGTGCAGCACGCAGTCCAGCACCCGGCCGGCCGGTCCCTGACGCTGCAGCAATGCCTCATGGACCTCCCGGCTCAGAGGCAGTTCCGCAACCACCTCCGACAACGGCACATCAAGCACCACGTCCAGACCCGAGAACAGCCCGACAGTGAAGAAGGTGTCGCCGTCGGCAGCGTAGAGCTGGCGCCCGAGCAGTTCGCACATGCGAGCTCGCACGGTGAGCATGGATATCAGTTCAGAGGGCTTGTCGTCCACCGCCGCGATGGCCATCAACGACGCCCAGCGGCGCAGCTCGTCGAGCCCGAGATAGAGAATCGCCTGACGGATGGAGTCCAACGGCCGCTGCAGCTGGTAATAGGCCGAGTTCAGGTAGCGCAGCAAGCGGTGACTCAGGCCAACGTCCGTGCCGATGATCCGTTCGAGCTCCCCGCCTTCCAGCTCCGGCCTCTGGATCGTGGCCAGCAGTCGGACGGTAGGCAGACGACTGGGCGGAATGGCCGCACCGCGCACCGTGCGCGGGCGACTGAGAAAATAGCCCTGAAAGTAGTGAAAGCCCAGCTTCCGGCATTGCTCGAACACTGCCTGGTCCTCAACTTTCTCGGCCACCAGCGCAACACCCTTGGGTCGAAGCACTGCGACCTGCTGATGCAGTTCATCCGTTGTCAGAGCCAGGACATCAAGCTTGACGAAGTCGACCAGCGGCAACAGTGGCTGCCAGCGATCGTCATGCACATAGTCATCCAGGGCCAGTCCATAGCCCTGGTCACGCAAGGTGCTTAGCGACCGACCAATGTCATCGTCCGGAACAACGGATTCCAGCACCTCGAACACAACCCGGTCAGGTGGGAATGGGAGTGACGCCGCTTGATCCAGGAACTCCCGGGACAGATTGATAAATGCAAGCCGGTCACCAACAAGCTTGCTCAGTCCAAAACCGAGAAAGGTATTGACGATGACCTGCGAGGTGGCGCGAACATCGTCAATCTGGCCAGCCCGATTTTGCTGTCCGCTTCGAAACAGCAGCTCATAGCCGATGACGTGCTGCCTGACATCGTAAATAGGCTGGCGGCCAACAAATACATCCTGCATTTGGCGGGAGTGTCCCTGGCACTGATTGTGCTGTACATGGAAGTATAGACATTGACTCCTGGTTGTCCGGCCCATACTCAGCATTTGATTTTCTTGGCAACGTGCCGGACTATGATCACCCAAGCAAGTACGGATAATAATCATCGGCAGCGACTGCTGACCGACACCAGCCTGGATGCGCGCTCTGTTCGGAGAGAATTTCATGAAAATCAAGTCGCTATTGATCGCCAACCGGGGCGAGATCGCCATTCGTATTGCTCGCGCAGCGCGGCTGCTGCAGATCCCTACGACGGCCATCTACAGCCAGGACGACCGCGACAACCGTCATGTGCAGATCGCGGATGCAGCCATCGACCTCGACGGCCGGGGTGCTGCCGCCTACCTCGACATCGCACAGATCGTCACCAAGGCCAAGGCCGCGGGCTGTGACGCCATACACCCGGGCTATGGTTTTCTCAGCGAGAACGCGGACTTCGCCCAAGCCTGTATCGATGCCGGGCTGACCTTCGTCGGCCCGGACCCTGCGCTGCTTGCATTGTTTGGCGACAAGGCCGAGGCCCGGACAGCTGCCAAGTCCGCCGATGTACCGCTCCTGCCGGGCACCGAGGCGGCCACCAGCCTGGCGCAGGCCAAGGCGTTCTACGCCGACCTGCCCGACGGTCAGGCCATGATCATCAAGGCGCTGTCTGGCGGCGGTGGCCGCGGTGTACGCGTGGTGCGCAGTGCCCATGAGATCGAAGAGGCCTACCAGCGCTGTCAGTCCGAAGCTCGCGCCGCCTTCGGCAATGATGCGCTCTACGTCGAAACCCTGCTGCCGCGGGCACTGCATATCGAAGTCCAGATTCTTGGCGACGGCCAGGGTGAGGTGTGTCATCTGTACGAACGCGACTGCACCCTGCAGCGCCGCCACCAGAAGTTGATTGAGATCGCGCCGTCACCGAGCCTGACGGCGGGACTGCGCCAACGCGTTATTGACGCCGCGGTTCGCTTTGCCAGGCACGTCAACTATCGCAGCCTTGGTACCTTTGAGTTTCTCGTCGATGCCAGTGACAGCCTTACAGACAACAGCCGTTTTGCGTTTATCGAAGCCAATGCCCGTCTGCAGGTGGAGCACACCGTTACCGAAGAAGTCACCGGTGTAGATCTGGTAGCCAGCCAGATTCGGATCGCCGGCGGCGCGACGCTGAAAGACCTGGATCTGACCCAGGCACAGATTCCAAAACCGCGCGGCTTTGCGATACAGAGCCGGGTCAACATGGAAACCATGCAACCGGACGGCACTGTCATGCCGTCAGGCGGCGAGCTGCACCGCTTCGACCCGCCCAGTGGTCCGGGTGTGCGGGTGGATACTTTCGGCTATACGGGATACCGGACCAGCCCGAGTTTCGACTCCCTGCTGGCCAAGGTCATCAGCCACGCTTCGACATCAGACTTCGCAGTGGTGCTGGACCATGCCTATCAATCGCTGTCCGAGTTCCGCATAGCCGGCGTTACAACCAACCTGCGCTTTTTGCAGAGCCTGCTCCAGAACCCGGCCATGCAGGACTACAACGTCTACACACGCTTTATTGACGAACACCTGGCCGAGTTGCTGGAGACGGCTGA
>SKXG01000401.1 GCA_007128525.1 Pseudomonadales bacterium
CATAGGCCTGTCCGACCGCCTGATGGCCGAGGCACACGCCGAGGATCGGGATCGACGCGCCGGCCCGGGCGACGAGATCGAGGCAGATGCCGGCCTCGTTGGGCGTGCAGGGGCCGGGCGAGATCACGATCATCTCCGGCGCCAGTGCCTCGATCTCGGCCAGGCTGATGGCGTCGTTGCGGTGCACCTGTACGTTGGCGCCCAGCTCGCACAGGTACTGGACGACGTTGTAGGTGAAGGAGTCGTAGTTGTCGATCATCAGCAGCATGGTCTGGGCCTGCAGGTGGCATCTTGTGGTAGGAGGGGCATTCTATAGGAGACAGCGCTGGAGCACAGCCAGGCTGGGCGCAGGCGGCATGGGACTTCGCGTCCGGGCGACTGATCGCTTATGCTTGGCCGGGTCCACCTTACCGCCACCTCAGTCCAGGAGACAGTTGCCGATGAGCCTCGTGAACGTCGAACGTCAGGGTCAGATCATGCTGGTACAGCTCAACCGACCGGAGCGCATGAACGCCCTGGGACGCGACCTTCGCACGGGGCTGATCGAAGCCTTTACCGAGTTCCATGAGCATCCGGACCTGGAGGTCGCCGTGCTGACCGGCAGCGGTCGGGCTTTTTGCGCCGGCGAGGACATGAAGGAATCCCTCGAGCGCGGCGCCGTGGGCGTTGAGGACTGGCTGGAGCGGGACGCATTGATGAATGGCTCGCTGAAAAAGCCGGTGATCGGTGCCATCAACGGCTTCTGCATGGGCGGCGGCTTCATGCTGATGGAGCAGACCGACATGCGGGTCGCAGTGCGTGGCGCCGTGTTTGAGGTCTCGGAAGCCAAGCGCTGGCTGCTCGGCGGCTATTCACATGGTTACGTCGCCCGTCTGCCGCACCCCATCGCCATCGAGATGGCAATGGGCTTTCGCTTTACTGCAGAGCGGCTCTATGAGCTGGGATTCCTGAACCGGCTGGTGGAGCCGGATCAACTGCTGCCAACAGCCTATGAGATGGCGGAGCACCTGCTGACGCTGCCACCGGCGTCACGAGTGAACACCATGCAGATGATGCGGGACATGCGCCCTGAAGTGCCGCAGGAATACGAAAACCTGGCGCGCGCACTGCGCCGGCATGGTGACAAGGATGATCTGATGGAGTCGCGTCGGGCGTTTGCCGAGAAGCGCAAACCCAATTTCAAAGGCTGGAAGGATCCGGCGGATCGGTTTCGGACACCGACGTTGGCGGATGTGCGGAAAGAAGGGGATAGGGCCTGAGGTGATGGATTTAGGCGCCGTTGCTCAAGCGGCGTCCGTTTCAATCTTTCCAGGCAGCGCTTAGCACCAGGCGGTCCAGGTCGACCTTGTGGCGGGCGTTGTCAATGTCGATAGCGACCAGTTCTCTGTTTAACCTTGCCTCAGGCTGGTATAACCTGCCTTATAGAATAGCTTGGCCTCGCTGTGTGCCACCGCGAGGACCAAAAGATCAGAACAGTCGGGGAATGCATTGCCAGAGCATTACGCCATCGCCGTGATTGGCGCCGGGCCGGCTGGCCTGAGCGCAGCCGGTCGGGCGGCTGAGTACGACCGCGAAGCGGGTGCTGCGCAGCCGACCCACATCCTGCTCGAACAAGCGCCGCATCATGCCAACACCATCCATCGCTACCAGAAGGGCAAGCATGTGATGGATGAGCCGGGCTATCTGGATCTGCGTAGCCCGATCGAGTTTAGCTCCGGCCGGCGCGAGGAGATCCTCGATCGCTGGGCCGAAGGAATCAAGGTGACCGGTATCAACTTGCGCTGCGAGGCGGAAGTTACGGGTATTTCCGGGAGCAAGGGCCGCTTTGACATACGTTGCGCCGATGGCCAGGCGCTGACCGCCGATTCCGTGGTGCTGGCGATCGGCACCCAGGGCAATCCGCGCAAGCTCGGTGTGCCGGGCGATGACAGCGATTTCGTTCAATATCAACTCGACGATCCGGACGCCTACAGCGGTGAAGATATCTTAGTGGTTGGGGCTGGCGATGCCGCCATTGAGAACGCGCTCGGATTGGTGCGGCAGAACCGGGTCGTTATCGTCAACCGTCGCAACGAATTCAGCCGGGCCAAACAGGGCAACCTGGATGCAGTTCTTGCGGCGATCAACAATCGCAACATCCCGTTCTCCTGCTTTTACGAGGCCAGCGTTAAGGCATTGACGCCAGGTCAGAACGGCAAACCGGGCAGCGTGACGCTGAACACGCCGCATGGTGATCAGGAGGTGTCCTGCCACCGCGTGATCGCGAGGCTTGGTTCCATTCCGCCACGACGCTTTGTGGAGAGCTGTGGCATTGAGCTGCCTGGCGATCAGCCCGATGCCGTGCCGGAGCTCGATCGTCATTATCAGTCGAACGTGCCCGGTCTCTATGTGGTTGGCGCGCTGGCCGGTTATCCGCTGATCAAGCAGGGCCTGAACCAGGGCTATGACGTAATCGAGTTCATCAAGGGCCATGACGTCAAACCCGCTGATTACCCATTGCTGGCGCAGAAGTTCGAACTGCTGCCGTACCGAGCCGAGGTGGATGAGATCCTTTCGCTGTATCAGCAGCGTGTGCCGATGTTTGCCCGCATGAATGCGCTGGCGTTTCGTGAGCTGATCATGGAGAGCGACATCTGCTATGCGCCGGCGGACGCGAGTCAGCTGGCGGAGCTCAGCAGACAGCGGGAACTGCACGAGCAGCGCCAGCAGGGGGCTGGCCGCAGTGGGCAAGCAACGGCCATCGGACCACGCATGACCAGGCTGCTGGGGGATGGCGACTTCGTCTACCGGGACGGCGAGTACAGCAACAGCTTCTACACCATCGTAGAGGGCGAGGTCAGTCTGCAGACCGGCGATGGGCCCCGAACG
>SKXG01000063.1 GCA_007128525.1 Pseudomonadales bacterium
CTACGGGTCACCGGCGCCAGTGCGGCCTGGCGTGCAGCCGGCACCGCCTCCTGTTCTTCGATGTCGCGATCACGACCACGACTCTCTACCGACAGCGCCTCGACGATGATGGGCCTGTCGCTGCTGATGAACCCGAAGCGCTGTTGGTGCAGCGCTTCAAAGTCCTCACGCGTCTGCGTCAGTGACTGCCGGGGGACGATCAGCGCGCTATCCGTGCCCTGGTAACGCAGGTGCAGACGGGTTTGCGTTCGAATCTGGTCTGCTTGCAGACCCTGTCTCGTGAGTTCCTCAATATTCCGTGCGCTCAGTTGTCCAGAGAGTTTGTCGAGGCGCTTTTGTATTTCGGTGTCGAATGGTGCTTCGACGGCCTGCTCCCGAGAGCAGCTCAGCTCTGCCAGACCCATGCCATAGGCGGACAGCACGCCGGAGAATGGGTGAAAGAAGATGGTGGACATGCTCAGCGCATCCGCCACCAGGCAGGCATGCTGACCGCCGGCACCACCGAAGCAGGTCAGGGCGTACCTGGAGATGTCGTGGCCACGCTGTACAGAGATCTTCTTGATCGCCTGAGCCATGTTCTCAACTGCAATCTGCAGAAAACCATCTGCCAGGCTTTCAGGGCTGCGCCCGTCGCCGAGTTGCTTGCGAAGGGCATTGAACTTTGTACGGACAACGTCGGCGTCGAGGGGCAGGTTGGCATTCGGGCCAAAGGTCTTGGGGAAGTAGTCCGGCAGCAGCTTGCCGACCATCAGGTTGGCATCGGTGACCGTCAGAGGCCCGCCGCGGCGATAACAGGCCGGACCGGGGTTGGCGCCGGCGGAGTCTGGCCCCACCCGCAAACGGCTGCCGTCAAAAGACAGAACGGAGCCGCCACCAGCCGCAACTGTGTGAATCTGCATCATCGGCGCACGCAGCCGGATGCCGTCCACCTCAGTGTCGAAGGAGCGCTCCAGTTCGCCCTGGTAGTGACACACATCGGTTGATGTGCCGCCCATGTCGAAGCCGATAATGCGTTCGAATCCGGCCAGCGCGCTGCTTTGTACAGCGCCGATCACGCCACCGGCCGGGCCGGACAGAATGGCGTCTTTGCCCTGAAAGAGGCTGGCATCGGTCAGACCGCCGGATGACTGCATAAACATCAGGCGGCAACCCGTGTCGTCAAGCTGCCCCAGTTCCGCTGCAATCTGGTCGACGTAGCGCCTGAGTATCGGAGACAGGTAGGCATCCACCACCGTCGTGTCGCCACGCGGCACAAACTTCATCAATGGGCTGACCTGGTGACTGGCGGACACCTGGCTAAAGCCGATGTCGCTGGCGATCTGAATGGCGGCCCGCTCATGATCGGCATAGCGATAAGCATGCAGAAAGCAGATGGCTATGGCGCGAAAGCCATCGTCATAAGCCTGCTGCAGGACATTGCGTGTGTGGTCAGTGTCGAAAGCTTCCAGCTCCTGGCCAGCGGCATCAAAGCGGCCGGGTACTTCGAGGACGCGGCTGTACAGCATGGGCGGCTTGTCGATCCGCAGCTTGAACAGGTGCGGCCTGGCCTGGGTGCCGATTTCCAGAGCGTCACCGAAGCCCTGGTTGGTCAGGAATACCGTGGGCTCACCCTTGCGCTGGAGCAAGGCATTGGTGGCCACCGTAGTGCCCATTTTGATGGCGGCCACTTCTGACGCCGGAATCGGGTCGGTTGCGCCGAGGCCCAGCAGGTCGCGGATGCCCTGCAGCGCCGCATCCGGATACTGCTCCGGGTTATCGGACAGCAGTTTGTGCGTGACCAGGCGCCCGTCCGGACGTCGTGCCACGACATCGGTAAAGGTGCCGCCACGATCAACCCAGAACTCCCAGCGCGCATTTGGCATATCAATATCAGCCACTTAGATCAGTTTCAGAGGGCGGCTGCCCCAAAGTGGTCCATTCTGCCATGGCTACTACACTTACTTCAGACATAGAGTTTCGTGCTACGCGCGGCAAGTGGCCCGCACAAGGAGGCCGTGTGTTTGAAGATGAAGATCCGGAACGGATCCGGCGCGCTCAGCAGCTGCGAATTCAGCGGCTGAGCTGGGGCCTGATGTATCAGGGGGTGACGTTGCTCGTTGCCCTGGTCGTCTATCTGGCTGGCCTGGTTCCGCTGAGCCGCACGCTTGAGTTTGTTGCGGCCACCATGTTGATTCAATTGGCTGTCTTTGCCTGCATCCGGAGCAACCTGAATCTGAAGTTTCGGGACCCCAGTCTGACCAGCCTGCAGATTGTGTTGCCGATTTGGCCAGCGGTGTACTTCATGTTCTTCATTGCAGATCCACAGGCGCGGTCAGCGTTCCTGCTGGTGGCCGTTGGCGGGCTGCTGTTTGGCGCCCTGGGCGTGGATCGTCGCAGCATGTTGAAGATGGGCGCCATGATCGTGCTGGCTTACATCCTGTTGCTGGTCGCCCTGTGGAACCTGGCACCGGAACGGTTGAGCTGGCGTGTCGAAGCGGCTGTCATTATCGCCTATGCCGGCGTCCTCGCCGTTGTGTCGTACCTGGGCAGTTTCGTCGTCGGGCTGCGGCGCTCATTGAAGGAGAGCAACATCGAGCTGCGTCAGGCGATGGTATCGCTGGAAGATCTGGCCACGCGGGATCCATTGACCAGCCTGCCGAACCGCCGCTCAGTCATGGATCAACTTGATCGGGAAAGCTCCAGAGTAGAGCGTCGGGATCCGGACGAAACCGCACTGTGCCTGAGCATTCTGGACATCGACCATTTCAAGCCGGTCAATGATGTGCATGGCCATCAGGCGGGTGATGCTGTGCTCAAGCAGGTTGGCCAAACGCTTCAGGACACCATTCGCAAAGGCGACTTCGTCGGTCGCTATGGCGGCGAAGAGTTCCTGATTCTGTTGCCGGAGTGCAGCGCCCCCAAAGCGCTGGCGGCGGCTGAGCGCGTGCGCAAAGCCATTGAGGCCATGGTGCCTGACGCGTTGCCGGTGGGGCAGCAGATCACGGTGTCGCAGGGTGTGGCGGTGCACCGTCGCGGTGAGAACATTCACGACACCCTGAAACGTGCGGACATGGCCCTGTATGAGGCCAAAGACAACGGCCGCAATCAGGTGGTTGTAGACGCCGGCGACCTGCCCAAAGCGCCTCTCAGCCGAGTCGCACCAGACTGACGTCGCCGTCGAGCCCCGGGCGTGACAGCGGCCGCTTCTGCTCGCGACGTTCGTACTTGCGCGCTGGCGTGTTGACGATGTCCGTAAGTGGTTCAGCCTGAAGGCCGGCATCGATTCGTTCCGGCGGCACATCACCATAGAGCGTGTTGCGCTGACGCGGCGTACGACCCGCCCCCTCGATCATCTCGCGCATCCGTACCGGAGACGTCTCCTGCCCATGGGCTGAACCCGCTGCGCGCGTGATGCTTTCGTTCATCAAGGTACCGCCCAGATCGTTACAGCCTGCGTTCAGACAGGCGACCAGGCCCTGGTGACCCATCTTCACCCAGGACGCCTGAATATTGTCGATCTGTCCGTGCAGGGCGAGCCGGGCAACAGCATGCATCAGCAGTGACTCGCGGAACGTTGGCCCTTTACGTGCGTGACCTTTCAGGTACAGCGGCGCTTCCATATGCACGAAAGGCAGCGGAACGAATTCGGTAAAGCCGCCGGTACGCGCCTGCAGGTCGCGGACGCGCAACAGGTGCCGCGCCCAATGCTCCGGTCTGTCGACATGGCCATACATGATGGTGGCGGTGGTGCGCAGCCCGACAGCATGGGCAGCCGCCATCACCTCGAACCATTGTGCCGTATTGATCTTGTCCGGGCAGAGAATGGCGCGCACTTCGTCATCCAGCACTTCCGCGGCCGTGCCAGGCAAGGTGTCCAGGCCAGCGGCTTTGAGCTGCGTCAGATAGTCGGGTAGGGCGAGACCAAGCGTCTCGGCCCCTTGCCAGATTTCCAGCGGCGAATAGGCATGAATGTGGATGTCCGGCACGGCGGCCTTGGTGGCGCGCAGAATATCGAGATAGGTCTGGCCGGTGTACTCCGGATGAATGCCGCCCTGCATGCAGACTTCGGTGCCGCCACGCGCCCAGGCCTCTTCGGTCCGGCGCTGGATCTCATCTAGCCCGAGATCATACGGCCGGCCACGCAGGTTCTCGGCCAGTTTGCCTTTGGAGAAGGCGCAGAACTGACACTTGAAATAGCAGATGTTGGTGTAGTTGATGTTGCGGTTGACCACAAAGCTGACAGTGTCGCCACAGACGCGTTTGCGCAGATCATCGGCAGCTTGCAGCACAGCATTGAGGTCGTCGCCCCGCGCCTGAAACAGACGCACGATCTCTGCTTCGTCGAGGCGCTCCTGGCATGCAGCGCGTTGCAGTATCTGCGCAACGTCACTTGAGACCTGCTTGGGCGATCGGCTGACGGCTTCCAGCAGGCGGGCGGGTGGTGGCGTTTCCGCGCCAGGCGTCCAGTCGTCGGTGCGTGGCAAGCCCTCAGCATCAATCGAGCGCAGCAGCCGTGATCGCAGGGCGTCGTCAACCCAGGTCTCTGCCTGGCGCGCATAAGCCGGATAAATGGTCAGGCGCTCTTGCAGGTATTTGCCGGCTGCCGCCGTTTCGCGTGCCAGCTCTTCCAGGTGTGGCCAGGGCGCTTCAGGATTGACGAAGTCTGGCGTCAGCGGAGACACGCCACCCCAGTCGTTGATGCCGGCCGCAACAATCTGCGGCAGTACACCCGGGCTCAGGTTGGGTGGCGCCTGAATACTCATGTCAGGCCCGAACAGGATGCGGGCGATGGCAATGGTCCACAGCAGTTCGTTCAGATCCGGTTCCGGTGCCCGGGCCATTTTGGTGCCGGGCTTGGCGCGGAAATTCTGGATGATGATTTCCTGAATGTGACCGTAGCGTTGATGCAGTGCCCGAATGGCCAGCAATGAGCTGACGCGCTCGCGGCGGGTTTCTCCAATGCCGATCAGTATGCCGGTTGTGAACGGGACTCGGGCTTCTCCGGCCAGCGCCAGCGTCTCAAGCCGTACGGCCGGGATCTTGTCCGGCGAACCATGGTGCGGCATGCCTTTCTCGGTCAGCCGGTCGGCGGCGGATTCCAGCATGATGCCCATCGATGGCGACACCTTGCGCAGCTCAGCAAGCTCGTCGGCGGTCAGCGTGCCTGGATTCAGGTGCGGCAGCAGCCCGGTTTCCTCAAGGACTGCTTCGGCACAGGCGCGCAGGTATTCGGTCGTGCTGGCAAAACCCATCTCGGCCAGGGCTTCGCGGGCGGCCTTGTAGCGCAGCTCCGGCTTCTCACCGAGTGTGAACAGTGCTTCCTTGCAGCCGAGTGCCGCGCCTTCGCGGGCAATGTCCAGGACCTGTTCGATGCTCAGATAGGGCGCTTCGACTTTGCGGGGCGTCACCGCGAAGGTGCAGTAGTGACAAACATCCCGGCACAGGTGGGTGAGCGGAATGAAGACTTTCTTTGAATAGGTGATCAGATTCCGATGGCCGGTGTCGCGCAGTGCGGCGGCGACCTGTGCCAGTTGCCTGGTATCGTCGACTTCGGCCAGCAGCATGGCCTGGTCGTCATCGGGAAGTATCAGCTGGCGTGCGGCATCCAGAACGGCATCTACGCCCACGCTGCGCTTTGGCGTTGTGGTCTGGTCCAGATGCTGGCTTGAAGACTGCTCGGTCATGGCGCTAATGGTCCTGCCTGAAATCAGATTGGTTTAGTGGTGCTGGCCTGCCAGGTGGTTCCCTGGTGGCGCTCCGGCGCTGCCGGCCGTCCCGGTCAACAGGCGTTCTGCAATGCCACTGCGATCCAGATAGTCGCGGGTGTGGCAGTCGCGCGCCCGGTGCAGCAGGGCTTGCAGATCGCGTACGTCATCGATGTCCAGACTGAGGTCGGGGCTGGGCGATACGCAGGGCGTCACACCGATGCCATAGGCGGCATCCAGGTGGGGCCTGAAACTCTGGCCGTCAAACTGATAACGAATCAGGTTGGGCGGCGTCGACAGGATGCAGTTGGTGCCCTGGCTGCGGCTGTCCGGCACCAGCGTAAGTGCCCGTTGTTGTTGCTGATGGGTATCGATCAGCGCTGCCAGCTCGCTGGCAGTGGCGAGCGGGATATCAGCTGGCAGTATCAGCGTGCCGGTGGCCTGATGCTGGTTCATCAGCAGACCGCCGGCATTCTGCACCGCTGCCGACAGGTCGGCGCCGGCCGGTTCCTGGTAGAGCTGTGCGCCCCACTGCCGTGCAATCGCTGCGGCCTGCGGCTCCCTGGAGACCAGCAGTAATCCTTGCAATCCCTTGGTGCTGGCCAGGGCGCTGAGCACATCTGTGGCCATGGCCTGCATCAGTGCCGCACGTTCCGTTGCGGACAGCACATCGGCCAGGCGCTGTTTGGCCTGTGCGAACGGTTTCAGTGGTACCACTGCCCACATGGGATCTACGGTCAGCCCCCTGGTTGCTCACGCTTGCGCTTTCTCTACCCGGGCAGCTGGACAGCCGGGCAGGACACAGGCGCCGGTGCTCAGGCGCGCTGCAGTTCGCGGATGACGTCCAGCACATGCTGTGCAAGATCGACTCGATCCTGCAACGTTACCATGACGCTCTGAGCGACAGAAGGGTGCAGCCCGAGGGCCGCCACGGCCGGCGCCAGGGCTGCATCCTGGTCATCGAGTACGAAAGCATTGGCGATGCCGCGGTAATGATCGGCCACGGCATCGGCGGTCGCCGGCACCTGCAGTTCCTGCATCAGCTTGGCGGTGGGGCCTTTCAAGGCTTGCCCGGCAACAATCGGCGACACGGCCACAACCGGGCAGCTGACGGCGGCCAGGCGTTCCGCCAGCTCCGGAATGGCGAGCAACGGGTCCACGCTCAGGTAGGGGTTTGACGGACAGATGATGACACCGTTGAGAGCCGGATCCTCGAGCTGGGCGGCAATGGCCGGGTTCAGCCGGGCCTGGTCGGCACCGGCGAAGCGGATGCCACGAACCGCCGGCTGGCATCGGCGGCGCACAAAATAGTGCTGGAACGGCAGCTCGCCTTCATCGGTATCGACCATGGTGCGAACCGGGTCATCGCTGCCGGGAAGCAGGGCGTACGGCACCCCGAAGGCCTTCGCCAGATTTGCCATGGCCGTCGTCAGCGATTTGCCCTCGCGCAGGTCGCGGGTGCGTTGCACATGAACGGCCAGATCCCGGTCACCGAGGTTGAACCAGTCCGGACCGCCGAGCTCGCGTACTGCGGCCATAAAGGCCCAGGTTTCGTCGCGGCGGCCCCAGCCGGTGTCCGGGTTGCTCTCATCGGCAAGCGTGTACAGCAAAGTGTCCAGATCCGGGCAGATGTGCAGGCCCATATGATCGAAGTCATCGCCAACGTTTACCGCAAAGCTGAGTTGCTCTGGTGGCAGCAGTTTGCTCAGACCAAGGGCCAGCTTGGCGCCGCCGACACCACCCGTCAGCGCCAGGTAGCGGCCGGCTAGATGGCGCTTCGGCTGGTCTTGAGTTGCCTGTTGAGTTGCGTCTGCTGGCACTGGTGATCCCCTGCGCAGGTCGCCTGTTCAGAAGTACCCTAGCGGAACAGGTCTTCATCCAGCGGTCGGATAATGTCGGCGGCACGCTGCGTACTGTCTTCCGGTGCAAAACCCCGGACCAGTGCGACTGGGGTGCGCTCGTCCGTTTCCCCCATCAGCAGCGTGGCCATGGCAGCGATGGCGTCCACTCTATTGATCATGGTGACTTTCAGTTCACGACCATAGGTGTCGTAACCACCCCGACGATCATCGATCACCGTGATGCCGGCGCAGCCGATGGCCTGGCCGGTGGTGCCCAGTCGCCAGGGTCGGTTCATGCTGTCACTGATGATGATGCCGACATTGACGCCGGTCGCGACGCGGATGGCTTCGCGCAGCGCCGCAGCCGAGGCGTCCGGGTCCAGCGGCAACAACAGCGCCATTTCACCGTCGTCGTGCTCAATGTTGGAGCGGTCGATGCCGGCATTGGCACCAACGATACCCAGGCGGTGCCGCATGATCATGACACCAGGCTTGCGGCGTACGACTTCGGTGGACTCGCGCAGCAGCAGTTCAACCAGCTCCGGTTCTTTCTCCGTTTCTGCGGCCAGCGCCCTGGCCTCTGCCGAGGGTTCAACCTGGTCGAGCCGCACCAGTTGCCCTTCGGCCTTGGAGACGATTTTCTGTGCCACGACCAGGATGTCACCGCTGCGCAGCTCAACGTCGCTGTCAGCGAGCGCGCGCAGAATCATTGCGGCGATGTCATGACCTGGACGCACCATCGGCAGCCCGGCAATGGGCTCGATGGAAACCGGTCCTTGCTTTGGCTGTGCTGTCATGGGTCAGTGCTGTCCCTGACCCACGATGCGGATGCCGGCGTGGTCGACGATTTTGCTGCGGTTGATCTGAATCAGTATTGAGGTCAGCGCTTCCGCCGCTGCAGCGTTGTCGATGGGGCCGGCATGCCAGCCCCGCATGCCGGCCTGTTCGACCAGGCCGACGACGGTTTCACGGGCGGCTTTTTTGTTGCCGGTTACCAGCACATCACATTCTATTTTTACGTCCTGCTGCAGCAGGTCGGCGGCGACGTTCTGAAACGCGGACACGACTGCGACATCCTCGCCGAGGAACTCCTGGGCACGCTTGCCGGCTGAGCCTTCCGGGGGCAGCTGCACGGTGCCGACTTTGGGTGGCATCAGCGGCACCGTCACATCGATGAGGATTTTCCCGGTCAGGCCGCTCCGGACACTCTCCAGGGTGCTGAGCTGGTGTTCGAAGGGCACCGTCAGCACGACGATGGTGCCGGCGTTGGCCGCATCCGCGTTCTCCATGGCCTGCGCATCAGTATCCGGGCTGATCTCTTTCAGCGCTTCCAGTGCCGCCTGCGCCTTTTCCAGCGTCCGGGATCCGATAATGATGCGGTGACCCGATCTCGACCAGCGTATGGCCAGCCCGGTGCCCAGAGCGCCAGTGCCGCCGAGGATGGCGATGGTTTCAGAAGTCTGCGCCATGTGTTGCTGCTCCCGTTGGGTGTGGAAAGCGGCGCAGTATAGCAGGCCGTCTGCGGGCTTCCGAACAGGCGTCTGGAATGATCGCGGATCAGGGGAGGTTGCGGTGTTTAGTCCCCGGTTGGTGCCATGGTGCCGTCGAGGGCTTCGGCCTCGCAGAAATGCACGAAGTCAGCCTGCAGGCCGGACAGGTCGACATCGGGTGCGACTTCTATCCACAGCTCCAGGTTGAATACCGGGGTGCCGGTGTGAGCGGCAGGCGAGGTCTGTGTCTCCAGCTCTCGAATATTGATATTGCGGGCCGAGAAGAATCCGGCAACCCGATGCACGATGCCAGGGTGGTCCAGACTGGCAACCTGTACATGGCAGGTGCGGCTTCCTGTGACGGGACGATCGGTGGTCGGCCGGTACAGGCAGGCGAAGTCGCCGCTGTCTGCGAGCTGGCTCAGGTAATCCTGCAACTGCCCTAACGGCTGTTCAGCGCCGGCGACCGACATCAGCACGGCAAACTCACCGCCGAGGACTGTCATCCGGCTGTCCTCGATGTTCAGCCCGAGTTCGCTGATACGCTCAGACAGCGCGTTGACGATACCGGGCCTGTCCTGCCCGATGACTGATATGACGGCTCTGGCCATGCGATGATCTGCCCTGCTCTTCGTTGCAATAATGACACGATCCGGCCACGCAGGAACAGTATCTAATCCCGACCCCTTAGCGCTTCAGTTCGTCGATGTGTGCCTGCCGCAGCTGTCGCTTGTCCACCTTCTCGACAGCGATCCGAGGCAGGCTCTGGTCATGGTAGCGGATGTAGCGGGGCAGCTTGAATCGTGCCAGCCGCTCCAGCAGAAAGGCCTGCAGCTCGTCGTCATCCAACTGGCGCCGCGCGTACAGGGTTGCGCCAACTTCTTCGCCAAGGCGCTCATCCGGCACACCATAGACACAGGCTTCGATAATGTCCGGATGCTCGAGCAGGGCGCCTTCCACTTCTCCGCAACCGATATTCTCGCCGCCGCGAATGACCAGGTTCTTGATGCGGTCGACGATGTACAGATAGCCCTCTTCATCAATGTAGGCCACATCACCGGTTCGCATCCAGCCATCGACGAAGGTCTCGGCGTTGGCATCCGGCCGGTTCCAGTAGCCGCGGAAAACGGCCGAACCGCGAACCAGCAGCTCACCGCGTTCACCGGCCGGCAGGTGATTGCCCTGCTCGTCGACAATGGCCAGATCCAGCACGCCTGAGCAGACGCCGGAGCTGCCCGGTCGTTTCAGATACTCCTGACCCGATACCCCGGTGCCAATGGCATTGGTCTCGGTCATGCCCCAGCCCGTGTTGGGCATGGCCTTGCCGAAAGTTTTGGCAATGCGGCGAACCTGGTCCGGGGCACGCGGTGCGCCGCCGCCACCGACCACGGCCAGCGAGCTGAGGTCACGGGTGCTGTTTTTTGCAGCTTCGACCAGATCGCCGGTAATGGTGGAGGGCGCGACGATCGAAGAGATCTTCTCCTGCTCGATCAACGCCATGGCCTGCTCGACATCCCACTTGTACATGGAGATGACTTTGCGCTTGCTGCGATAGGAATTCAGGGCAACCGCGTGCAGCCCGGCGACATGAAACAGCGGTATGGAGAGCAGCACGGCGGGTTGATGCGCCGGTGGTTCAGCCGCCACAGTCGGCCAGTTGTTCTGCAGCGCGCTGATCTGGAGATCCAGTTCCCACGAGAGCAGCGCGGAGATTACGTTGCGGTGGTTCGACACCACACCCTTGGGATGTCCGGTCGACCCCGAGGTGTAGAGAATGGTGGCATCGTCATTGGGTGCCGGACTGGCGTCGGGCATGGTGTCGACGTCGCCAAGGCCGAGCGTCTGGATCTGCGCCCAGAGTTCAACAATGCCGTCGGCC
>SKXG01000074.1 GCA_007128525.1 Pseudomonadales bacterium
CTCATGACCACGATCATCACGACGATGCTGAAAATGAACAGAAAGATCATGTCGAACAGGTTGCGCACCTGCAGATAGAACACCGACAAGTCCTGCCACGCGCGAACTTCGAGCGCGGGTTCAAAGGCCGCCAAAGCCTCTGCAAGACGATACTGAACGGCTTCGGTGCGGTCTTTGTCGTGCAGCAACACCACCAGGGTGTCAGCGCCTTCGGTGGCCAACAGCCGTTGTGCTGCAACCAGCGGCACAAGCACCAGACGCTCGTTGGTGGCTTCCGTACCCGTATCGAACACCCGGCCTACGTCCACATCAATCGCGTTGGTCATACCGTCGAGAGTGCTGCCGACGAGCACGGCATAGTCCCCACCGACAACGCCGAGAATCTCAGCCAGGCCCGCGCCAAAAGCCGCCGCCCCGTTGCTACCAGCCGTGAACAGGTCACCAGCGCTGTCACCGCTAATGCCAGACCGCAGACGATTGGTGTCTTCAGGCACCATGCCCTCGCCAATGAATACCGTAGACACTCGGCCATCAGACACCAGCCCCTGTATCTCAAGTCGCGGGGTTACCAGTGCGACGTCCGGATCTTCAGCGATGGCACGGGTCAATACCTCGATCTGATCCGGATTGAACACAAAGTCTTCCGGGGTCAGGCGCCGATCAGCCCGGTCACCAGCCATCCGAATCTGCAAATGACCCAGCATCTCGCCGTGTACAGCTTGCTGGCCCAATCCTTCGTAGATGTCATGCACGTATCCGGCGAACAGATTCACCGCCAAAAAACCCATGGCCACGGTGATCAACGTGAAAAGGCTGCGCCGCATGTTGCGACCCAGGTTGCGCACAGCCATGCGGAGCAAAGTCATGACAGCACCTCATCAGTTTCAATTTGGCCATCTTTCAGCCGCAGCTTTCGCGTGGCACTGCCAACGCTCAGAGATTCATCGTGTGTTGCCATCAGAAAGGTCACCCCAGACTCGCGGTTCAGCATCCGCATCCGATCCACGATCTGCTGCGCCGTAACTGAATCCAGGTTAGCGGTGGGCTCATCAGCAATGATGAGGTCTGGACGTGTCACCAACGCCCGCGCAATGGCGACACGCTGCCGCTGGCCACCGGAAAGCAGGTCGGGCCGTTTGTGCACATGCGCCGCCAGCCCCAGTTCGTCCAACAGCGACAGTGCATGCTGCCGCGACTCGCGTCGCGCTGACCCACGAATCGCAAGCGGCAGCAGACAGTTCTCCAGTGCCGTCAGAACGGGAACCAGATTGAAGTGCTGAAAGATAAAACCTATACGGTGGTTGCGCAGCAGGGCCCGCCGCGCTGGCGACAAGCCATTCACCTGCTCATCCGAAAGCAATATCCGGCCCTGGCTTGGCGTATCCAGTAACCCAGCCAGGTTCAGTAGCGTGCTCTTGCCACTGCCGGACGGACCGCACAGGATCACGAAACTGCCGGAGTCAATTGTCAGATCCAGCGCCTGCAAGGCCCAGAATGGATCTGCGCCGAGCAGGTATCGTTTACCCACGTCTTCAAAACGAATCAAAGCCGACACAAGCGTTCTCCCTGCCTCTCCTGGAAGCCGTCAGTTGGCTACAAGTCCAGGCGTAGTCTGCTGCAGGGCATCAGTTCGGTAGATCGAAGTGCGACGGATGACGACTGGCTGCGATGACTGGCGATATGCCGCGACAGCCGGAAGTGAGCCAGGGTACCTCTGAACAACGTCTTGTCCTTGTACGCTTCAGTCCACGCAGAGTACGCAAAGCGCTATTCAGAGCTGCCCTAAAGCAAAGATTCCACCGCAACTTCAACCAACGCCGCCAGTGTCCAGCCGGCTGGTGGAATGATGCCGTACAGCAGGATTCGGCGCAGAAGTGCGGACCCAACCGGCCAGGTGTTCACCGTGCGCAGTTCATTCCGGATGACGACCAGTGCCTGCAGACGTTGGAGTGCGTGGGTATCCGGTTCAGCGCTGCTCAACAACCTTTCCAGCACCTGCGCTATCTGCAGGTCGAGCTGGTGAAGGCACAGTTGCCGCGCGTCCACCAGCGTATGCCGCACCCCGGCCATTGGCGTCAGGAACAACCATGTGACAACGCCCAGCGAAGCCACGAATCCGAGCCAGACAAATGGACTGGTATCGGCCCCACCGAGCAGAGTCAGCGGATACAGGGCCTGCAGGCCGAGCAGGAACAATGTCGGACGCAACGCAGCACGGCCAAACGGCAACAGCCGGTGGGCGTTGAGCAGATCCACTCGCAGGGCATGCCGACCCAGCGCAGAAAACAGCGCGGCATTGTGGATGAGCACTGAAGCAATCTGGAACATCAGCACCCAGATCAACAGCGTTGCCAGACCCAATGGCCAGCGCGCACTGCCGTGCCCATCGGACCATGCCCAGTGCCCTAGCAGGGTCGCATGCAGCAAGCCGACCAGGGTGCCGATCAGGCTCATTGTCAGCAGACGACCGACCGGGTAACGGCTGAGCGCTGTAATCAGCGACTGATGCAGTTGTTCGTCCATACTTAGCAAGGGTGCCAGCGCACTCAGCTCACGAGCTGCCATTGGAAAGAGACGGCTGCCCAGTTCCAGCAGCAAACCAATGCTCAGGCTGAAAAACAGCGCTGTACCCACACGGGCCAGATCACCCGGCCCCCAATCCGCAGGCGGCACAGTGGGTACTGCGCCGGCAATGACGAAGAAGGCCACCACCAGGCCAGCACCCACCAGCCCCAGGATCCCGGGGACCCGAGGGATGTACTGACCGAGCCAGACCAGCCAGAACAATGGGGCGTCTGCGCGCTGCAACCAGGGGCGCCAGAAGTGCTCTTGCGAGGTCACAGACGGGCCTTAGGACA